>JBEKXM010000551.1:0-3445 GCA_049512115.1 Tepidisphaeraceae bacterium
GATGCCAACGCTGCCGATGCCGTTCTTACGGCATTCGACGACGGTTGTTCCCGTTCCGCAGAATGGGTCGAGCACACGGCAACCGGCCTTCATTCCGAATTCTTCAAGGTAGTGGCGGACAAGATGTGGTGGATAAGAAAGGACAAATCGGAACCACCCATGTGCCGGACGGTCTTCCTCAGCGAGCTTGTTAGAGTCGCCGTTCCTGCCATTACGTCGGCCGCGCAAAGTGATTTGATCGCTATTGAGTACGAGGGTGGTTGCCTTGGCTTCAGTTATCATTTCGGAAAGCACTGTACCGCCAGAGGGTCAATTCCCCAACAGAGGCAGCGTGCCCGAAAGGGATAAGGCGATGCCGCGACCATGGAAGGCCATTGTTCCGCCGGAGCGCATCGAGCGGGGCATCTCGCTGGTTCGAGGGCATCGGGTGTTGCTCAGTCCCGACTTGGGTAAGCTCTACCGTGTGGAGACCCGGGCGCTCGTTCAGGCGGTCAAGCGTAATGTGGAGCGTTTCCCGCGCCATTTCGTGTTTCAGTTGTCGCCGGCGGAGTTGGCGAACTTGAAGTCACAAACCGTGATTTCAGGTTGGGGCGGCGCACTCGGCGGCCACTCGCCTGAGGCTGGTTCATGGGCTAAAGTATGCCCGAGGAGCGGCGGGGAGAGAAAGTGAGAGGACGCAGATGCCCGAAGCGTTGAAATGTCCATCTTGTTCGGCGTCGCTGGTATATCCGATTGGGGGCGGGGCGACGATGCGATGCCCGTATTGCGGGAGCACCGTCGTGCTGTCGGGAAATCCGCAGGCAAACTTCGGCGATGCAAGTATTCCTGAAGCGCTGCGGCCGATGGTGGAAAAGGCGATCGAAATGGCGCGGGCATCGGGGCGGCTTGGGACGCCGGGGAAGATCGAGGCGATCAAGTATTATCGCACTGTGACCGGGGCGGGTTTGGCGGATGCGAAGAAGGCGGTGGAAAATCTCGCGGCTGGTGGGACGGCCGATTTCAGCGGCATTGGTCCGGGGTTTGGGCCGGCGGTGGACGCGGCCAATATCGCCTCGACCGGCGTGAAATTCGGTTGCGGGCTGGCGATGACGATCTGCGTGGTCGTGGGTCTGATCGTCGCGAAGGTTGTTTTTTCGATCCATCATCAATTGGCGGTGACAAATCCGCCGTGGGCGCCGAAGATCGTCACCATACCGATGCCCGTGCTGACGGTGCCCCAGGCCCCGCCCACGCCGACGTTTGCACATCAGGTCATGGAATTCGGTAGCGAGGGAATCGGCGTGGGCCGGTTCAAGGATTCGCGCAGCATCGCCATTGACGGGCAAGGGCATATTTACGTCGGGGAGTATTCCGACGGACGCGTGCAGGTTTTCGACTCGGACGGAACATTTGTTGCGGAATGGTCGATCGGACATGGGAAGAGCTTGATGAATCTGGCGGCGGGCCGGGATGGGACGGTGTATGTCGTGCTACCGGCTCACATCCTGCGTTACACGGGCGCCACGGGAATGCCGCTCGGGGAAGTGGAAACCATGTACCAGGATGAGGAAGAGATGTACATGGATGCGACGGTCGGGCCGAATGGGAACGTGTACGCCATCGCGGGGAATTCGGACATCGTGGTGCTCAGCCCGGATGGGAAGATTCAAACGGTCATCAAGGCGAGCGAGAAGGTGGGGGAGGACGTGTCGTTCAGCCGAATCGCCGTGGCGGGGACCGGAGAGATGTACACGGTGGATCGACAGAAGGGGGTTTTCAAATTCGCGTCCGATGGACGGTACATCAACCGCTTCGGAGGCGGGGAGGAGGCGGGGGTGGAACCCACGCCCGGACATCTCATGTCGCCGCAGAACCTGGCAATCGATGGAGAGGGCCGCATTTATGTCAGCGACAGTGGATCGGCCATCCAGGTCTTCAACGGCGACGGCAATTATCTCGATTCATTCGGCGGGCGGGACGTCGTTTTCGGCCTGGCCATCAACGATCGCGACGAAATCTTCGCCTGCTTCCGCAACCAGCATTTGGTCAGGAAGTTTGTGCTGGATAAACACTGACGGTTGCAAAAAGGGGTCATAAGGCATTTTCATAATTTCCGCTAATAGCAGGCAACATTTTCACGATCGCAATAAATGGCTTATGACCCCTTTTTTGTTCCCAACGGCGAAACGAAGAAGTTCAACCTCAACGTCCGCAACGACAACCCGCTCAGACGCTGGTACGTGGACGGGGGATTCTAAAGAGCCGTCCATGACCCTGGGATGCCGGCATATCTCGCGTCGCAAGCGACGCGGCTAAGCAGGGTGAACCCATTGCTTAGCCTTCTTCATTGCTTAAACTCTGCGGGCCAACCTGAATGGAGCCATTATGCGAACGGTATCTCTATGTTCCGTCTTCACGGCGCTGCTGATCTTCTTGGCAAACGCGATTGCCGCGGCCGATTTGCCGGCGACGCAGCCGACCACTATGCCGACGACCAATCCTTCCCGCATCACCTGGGACCAAGCCAAGGACCACATTGGCCAGAGCGTCACGGTCACGGGTCCGGTGGTCGACACCCACGATTTCGGCGACGCGGCCGTGCTGAACGTCGGCAAGGATTTCCCGAATCCAGACCGTTTCACGGTGTACATCCCGGCCGACAAACGGACCGGCTTCCCGGCCGACCTGGATAACGGCAAGACCATCAGCGTCACCGGCACGCTGAAGCTTTACCACGATGTTCCCGAAATCGAAGCTGACGCCGCGCACATTGTCGTTATCAATCAAGGCCCCGAGGGGGGGCGCCGTGAAAAAGGGGTCATAAGCCTTTTTCGCAATTGCCGCGAAAAACAGGCACAATATTCATGTTGCGACGAAAAGGCTTATGACCCCTTTTTATGCGGCCTTGACTTCACCCGCACGCGCCGTAGCATCGCCGGTCCCGGAAAGAATTTTTCTTTCGTGATCCAATACAGGAGATTCAAATGGTTAAGAAAACCGTGGCGGACGTGAACGTTCAGGGGAAAAAAGTGCTCATGCGGGTGGATTTCAACGTGCCGATCGAAGGGGGGAGGATCACCGACGACCGGCGGATCGTGCAGGCGTTGCCGACGATCAAGGATGTCGTTGGTCGGGGTGGGCGGCTGATTCTGATGTCGCATCTGGGTCGGCCGAAGGGTGGACCGGAGCCGAAATTTTCGCTGAAGCCGACGGCGGAACGGTTGTCGCAGTTGCTGGGCAAGCCGGTGAGATTTGCCGAGGACTGCATTGGACCGGCGGTGGAGCAGTTGGCCGGCGCGATGAAGGACGGGGACGTGCTGCTGCTGGAGAACTTGCGGTTTCATAAGGAGGAGGAGAAGAACGATCCGAATTTCGCCAGGCAGTTGGCGAAGTTGGGGGACGTGTACGTGAACGATGCGTTCGGGACGGCGCATCGGGAGCACGCCAGCACGTTCGGGGCGGCGCA
>JBEKXM010000552.1:0-3440 GCA_049512115.1 Tepidisphaeraceae bacterium
GGCGCGCCGGCCGTACGCGGTGAAAATGGCACGTGGACGCTTGCGGCCGGCGCGTACGAATTCTCCTTCCCGGCGAGCGGCATCAGGTATATTCCGCCACTACCGGGCCAGCCAGCCGCCGTCGACGGCGATGGTGTATCCATTCACGTAATCCGACGCCGGCGACGCCAGGAACACGGCGACGCCCTTGAGGTCGTCGGGGGTTCCCCATCGTCCGGCCGGAATGCGCTCCAGGATTGCCGCCGCGCGCTTTGCATCCGCCCGCAGCGGGGCCGTGTTGTCCGTCGCCATGTAGCCCGGAGCGATCGCATTGACGTTGATCCGGTGGGGGGCCAGTTCGTTGGCGAACAGACGGGTGATTCCCATGATGCCCGACTTGGAGGCCGTGTACGATGGAACCCGAATCCCGCCCTGGAAGCTCAGCATCGACGCGGTGTTGATGATGCGCCCGCCCTGGCCCTGCTTGATCATCACCCGCGCCGCCGCCTGAGACAGGAAAAATACCGTCCGAAGGTTGACGTTCATCACGTCGTCCCAGTCCTTTTCCGTGAAGTCGACCAAGTCGGCGCGGCGAATGATCCCGGCGTTGTTGAACAGAATGTCGATCCGGCCCAGAGATTTCAGCGTTGAGTCGATGATGTTGGGAATGTTCGCGGTCTTCGACAGATCGGTCTGGATCGTCGTGCAGCGGCGGCGCAAGGCCTCGATTTTCGATCGCGTTTCGTCCTGCTCGATCAGGTCGACGGTTGCGATATCCGCCCCCGCCTCCGCCAGCGCCAGCGCCAGGCCCTGGCCCAGCCCCCGTGCCGCCCCGGTAATGATCGCCACTTTCCCATCCAGCTTGAATTGGTCCAGAATTCCCATGTGCCGATACTCCCGTCTAAACGTTTACCACTGCAACTCGCCGGGCCTCACCGCAGACTAATCACCGGGGCCGGGTCCATGTCGTCGAACGCCTGGTTCTCGCCTCCCATGCCCCAGCAGAACGTGTAATTCGACGTTCCCACCCCCGCATGGATCGACCAGCTCGGCGAGATGACCAACTGCTTGTCCGCCACCACCAGGTGCCGGGTCTGCTGCGGTTCTCCCATGAAATGGAACACGCGCGACGTCTCGGCCAGATTGAAGTAAAGATAGACTTCCGATCGCCGCAGATGCGTATGGGGCGGCATGGTGTTCCAGCCCGACCCGGCCTCCAGCTCGGTGAAACCCATCACCAACTGGCAGCTCTTGATCCCTTCCAGATGAATGTATTTGTAAATGGTGCGCTTGTTGAGCGACGCCTGGTTTCCCAACGGCACGGCGGCCGCCTGCGCCTTCCTGGCCAGCGCCGTAGGATGCGTCGCATGGGCTGGATAGCTCAGCAGATAAAACTGCGCCGGCTTTTGTGCGTCGGCCGAGGTGAAGCGAACGTCCTTGGCGCCCCGTCCCACGTAAAGACAGTCGAGGTTCTCCAAATCGTACGCCTTGCCGTCCACGTTGACGGCGCCCCTGGCCCCGATGTTCAGGATGCCCAGTTCCCGCCGTTCCAGGAAATATGCCGCGCGCAACTCATCTGCCGTCGCAAGCGTCAGCGGCTCCTTGATCGGAACGGCCGATCCCACGATCGTCCGGTCCAAGTCAAGGTAGCACATCACCGTCTGTCCCTTTTGAAACAGGCTCTCGACCAGGAAATTCGAACGCAACTCCTCGGTCGTCATCGTGCGATAATGCGCCGGATCAGGCATCAAATACGTCTTCATAAAAGAAAGGCTCCTGCATTGTGCGGGTGGATGCGGTCAATCCGGCATTGCCCATTCGAGCATCCGCCCACCACCATGGCAACCCGCCGCTCTTGATGGTACATCGTTTCCGTGTTCCGTCACAGCATCATTCCCCCCCGTGTCCATAAAGAGACAACTCCGCTGTCGCGGAGTTGTCACAGAGGCACACAGTATTCGGCCACAAGGCTTGCGGCGTCCATCTATTCAAGAACGTACGGCGTAGAGCTTCCAGGGCCATCCAGGGCAACGTGGCTCGGAGTGGCTGACGTAATGTATCCGCCGCCCAGGCCGGGACCGTCGTCGTCATTGGCGACATGGTTCGAATCGGTGGCTAGGCAGTACCCGCCGCCCAGACCGGGACCGTCGTCATCGTTGGCGACCTGGTTCGAAGCGGTGGCCAGAGGGTAGCCCGAGCCGCCGGGGCCGTCGGTTTGAATAGAATCGATTCGCGAGTTCGCTTGCGCGAAGCTGTTGCTGACCAGAACCAGGCTGAGGCTGGCCGGCACAAGGGCAACAACCAGGGTTCGAGTCATCCGATTCTTGAGGCTGGCAAACATGGCAAGCTCCTTACTTTTCCGGGTTCAATGAACCCTATGGTTTTAGAAACTTTTCGCCGTTTCTTTGGGCGTGAAAAGCAATTTGCTTCTCACCCGGTGTTACGGAGATGTGGCCAAAACCTTACAGATAAATTCGAACGGCAATTTGTGGTCCGGCTCGATTGGATATGGACTCAATTGAAGAGAGATCTCACGCGGAGGCACGGAAGGCTTCGCCTCCGTGGCAAAGGCGCAGAGAAGAAGCAAAAGCCTATGTTTTCTCTGCGCCTTTGCGCCTCTGCGTGAGATCCATCTTTGAGCCCGTTGGAGGTCACAGAGGTATGTTAGACCGCGTAATTTGGCTTTGAAATGAGGGATGCCGTCTGTTATTGAAGAACTTCAGCCGTACTCTGCGTGTCCATCAAGCCGTCAAAATTGAGAACAACGTGCTGGGTGATTGGCGTCGCCGCATCGTCTGGCTCGGTGACTTGCTGTCCGAGGTTTGGGTTCCATTGAATGTGGGAGAGGCTGTAACCCGCCAGGCCGAAAGCCATGCTGAATGGCAGAATGGCGGCCAGGAGCTTACGGTTGATGCGGCTTTTGAGTGTCGTAACCATGTTGGGCTCCCGATGATTCCGGCGTTGTTCAGAACCCGTGTTTTGGAACCGTTCGCCGTTCCATATCGCGTGAAAAGCGATTTGCTTTTCGTTCAGTGGTACGGGAAAGGGGGCCCAACCCTTACAGACAATAATTGCATTTCCTCGGGATGTGCGCAAAAAAGCATCCCCACCCAACGTAGGATGGGGATGTCGGGGCGGAACATTGTTCCGTTGCGCAATCGGCGTTTGTTAGGCGACCTGCTGGAGAATCAGATGGGTTCCAGCGATGTCGAGGTAAATCACGGTGCCTTGGACGGTTGCCGTAAACGGGCAGTCATTGCCGCCGTAAACGAACATGCCCTTTAAGGTTTGGCCATCGAATTGAGCGCCGAAGGGGCATTCCGCGTCGCCGATGCCAACCACGCCGTTCACGGTCGAGCCGTCAATTTGGTCGATTCGAACGGTGATCGTGACGCCGTTCATCGTCATACTGTATTTCCGGGCAAGCTGGTTCTGCGGGGCCACGGTCGCCGGAGTCAACT
>JBEKXM010000553.1:0-3432 GCA_049512115.1 Tepidisphaeraceae bacterium
CGCGAAGGCGCGAAGCTCGCGAAGTTGCGCGAAGAAATTCAATTCTAATTTTCTTCGCGCAACTTCGCGTCTTCGCTCCTTCGCGGTAACGCGTTTGACGATAACCGATGAAGCGGAAAAGCGGCGTGATCTTGGAAAATCTTCGCGTGGCGACAAGATATTGCAGGATATCAACGAAGGGGGTCCCGGCGATTAAGCGCCGGGTCCCGCGAAGTTGCGCGAAGAATTACCAATCTGACTTCGCGCAACTTCGCGCTCTTCGCGTCTTCGCGGTTTACTGGTAAAACAATCGCAACATGGCAATAATGCCCGGCGGACCGGGACCGCCCGCCTTCATATTAATTTTTGTCTTTTCACTGATTTCGTTGATTTTGTGTTTCTCAAACCGGCAGAGACTGGCGATACTATCGCTGTTGCCGAACTGGGATCGGAGCCGATGGATGTACGGTAGGGGCAGGGATCCCGCGGTTGGGTGATGTCCGCACGGATGCGAGCCATGTCTTTACAACCGGACCTGCGTAAACGACTTGAAGAGGTCCTGAGCACGCTGGATGACCAGGGCATGCTGGGGCCGAGACTCACGGGGGATGCCGCGCGGCTGTGGAAACGCATCGGCCGATTCCTCTCGATGAACCTGATCGGACCTCCGGTGGAGGAGGACGCGCTGGAACTGGCGTGTTATGCGTTGCAGCTTCCCCCGCGACAGGGAAGGGGCGTGATCGCGGGCCGGCTGGGACGCACCAATCTCCGCGACCGGTGCGAGCAGGGGGCGGAACTGCTGGTGAGCGTCCTCGGCTCGGACATTGACGAGAGCCTGCTGGATCGAACCACCCGGCTGCTGCACGAGGTTCCGCATCGTTCGCCGGTCATCGACGAGGCAAAAATCCTGGCCGATGCGCTGAACCTGGAAGATTTCGGCGTGATCGGGCTGATAGTGCAAACCGTGCAACTGGCGCTGCAAGGCGAGGGCGTGAATGGGCTTGCGGCGGCGGCGGAAAAGCGCGAGGAATACGGATATTGGGAGGCGCGCATCAAGGATGGATTCCATTTCGAGCCGATCCGAGCCATCGCCAACAAACGATTGGCCAGCGCCCGCAAGGTCGCCAAGATGCTGGCCGATGAACTCGGGGAAGACCAGTCTTGATTCGAAGAGGCGCTTTGGTATGGGCGCAACCTAAAGAGTTTTACCGCGAAGGCGCGAAGAGCGCGAAGTTACGCGAAGGAATTCAATTCTTGTTTTCTTGGCGTAACTTCGCTCCTTCGCGGCAGCGTATTTGATGATAAGCGATGGAACGGCGAAGTGGCGTGATCTTGGAGAATGTTGGCCAACAATTGCTGTGCGCGGCGTGGGTGGCGCCGATGATCCGGGCGCCGATCCGTGATGGAGCAATTCTTGTCGATGGGGGGCGAATTCAGGATGTGGGGACGCGCGAGCAACTTCGGGCGCGGAATCCGGAGGCGGAGATTTCCGATTTGGGATCGGCCGTCATTCTGCCGGGATTGGTGAACGCGCATACGCATTTGGAATTGAGCGATTGCCAGCCCGGCCCGCGGCCGGCGGGGGGATTTGCGGACTGGCTAGTGGGGATGCTGCGGCGGACACGGATTTCAGCGGAAGAAATGGAGCGAGCGGTAACCGGGGCCGTCGCCATCGGCGTGGAACAGTGCGTTCGCTTCGGAGTGACGACGGTCGGGGACATCAGCCGGCAATGCCGGCTCACTCGCGGGCTGTTGCGGCAATGTCCGCTGCGCGTCGTGAGCTTCGGCGAAGTGCAGGCCATGGCACAGCGGCGCGGATTGTTGGAGGAACGGCTGGCGATCGCGGCCGAGGAAACGATGGCCGGTCCCCGGCTGGCGGTCGGCATCACGCCGCATGCCCCGTATTCCGTGGAATTGGATGGATATCGCCGCTGCCTCCAGACGGCCAAGGATCGCCGCATGCCACTGGCCACCCATCTGGCTGAAACGAAGGACGAGGCGACGTTCCTCGCCTGGCATTCCGGTCCGCTGCGGGAATTGTGGGACCAATGGCTCACGTGGGACGACTCGGTCCCGAGATTCATCGGCGGACCGATCCGCCTGGCGCGCGAGTTGGGATTGCTTGATTATCCGACGCTCCTGGCACACGTGAACTATTGCGATGACGATGAACTGAACGTTCTGGCGGCGGGGAAGGCGAGCGTGGTTTATTGCCCGCGCACGCACGAGTTTTTCGGACATCCGCCCCACCGCTGGCGGGAGATGCGCCGGCGCGGAATCAACGTCGCGGTGGGGACCGACAGTTGCGCCAGCTCGCCGGATTTGAATCTGGTGGAGGAGCTTCGGCTGTTGCATCGGCTGACGCCGGACGAGCCGGTCGAGAATTTGTGGGAACTGGCGACGACGCGCGCCGCCCGCGCCCTTGGCGTGCCGGATGCCGGGGCCATTCGAGTGGGAGATTTTGCCGATCTCGTGACGTTCGCCTGCTCGACGCCCGATCCGATGCGGGAGATTCTGGAAGGCGCCTGCGTGCCAAGTTCCGTCTGGATAGAGGGGAATCGGGTTACATGAATCGGAGCTCTTTCCGGCCGAGCAAGCTCGGCGGGCTTTGGGAAAAACTACCTTCCTAGCTTGATCGACAACATATTCAGCCCTCCCAGAATCAGGAAGATCGCCGCCAGGACGAACAGGGCGATGGGCGTCCAGCCGGGGAACAGGTCGGACAGCGCATTGTCCTCGCCACCGCCCAGCAGCAGAAATCCGCCGCCGGCCAGAATGATTCCGAAGGTAAGGAGAATCGGAATCAAAGTTTTGCGAATGAAGAGGGGATCGTCGCGATCGCGAGGTTTGTTCCCGGGCGATGTGGCCGCGCCGCTGGCAAACCCGGAGGAAACCAGCGACGCCTCGCCGCCAGAAAACATCTGTGCGATTTCGTCCGCCGCGTCGCCCGACGGCGCGGATTCCCGGGCTGGTCCGATATCACTGGCAGCAGTCGGCGGAGTGGTGGGGCGCAACCGCGGCGGCGGCGCCGCGGACGGTTTGGGCTTGAGCGCGGTCACATCCGGCGTGGACGGGCGAAATAATTTTCGGTCCGCAACCGGCACGAAGCTCGCTTCCACCGGCGCACTGCCCGGCGAGGCCGGGCGCTGCGATTCTGGAGAATCTGGGCGAGATTCGGGAGTTGGGGGACGGGCGTCGCCGGCCGAATTCTCGGACGTTGCGCCGTCGGATTCGCCAGGGTTCGGTTGCGTCATTTCCAACCGCCGCGTTTTTCAAGGTGCGTGCATTTGCGGAACACGCGGCAGGCTTCGCCTCCGCAGCTGTCGCCAAACTCGACGACGTTACCAGCCGCGTCTTGCGAGGGATTATAATACCCGTGATGTCGGGGCCAAGGGATCAATCCGGCGGAGCGGCAAAAGCTACCGTGCGGAATCCCGCGGTGGCCGGAATGTT
>JBEKXM010000554.1:0-3428 GCA_049512115.1 Tepidisphaeraceae bacterium
GCAAAGTCACCAAAACGTCTCCAGCCGCCTTTCGACGGGCAAGGATCAGCATGAAAAATAGCAGATGAAATCCCCTCCTAAGTTGTGGGCAATACTTCCAAAACGAGGGGCTTTCCCTACCCGAAAACAACGATTTTTCCTGCTGATCCATCGCATCGCTTTCCCCCGGCGCCTTTCCCGCCGACCCCAGCAATATGCTTCCAACCTCCCGGAGCAGGGGCCATACCAGCCATGCGCGTTTCGACCAAGAATCAGACGCTATATGACGTGGAATTGGGTGAGATGCCGTCGCATACTCTCATACTAGCGGCCAGGCGGTTTGTCGGAGGCAAGTTCGGAGTGCTGGCAAATCAGCGAAGCGGCGGCCGCCAGCTTGCGGCCGCACTGCTCCGGACCATGCGTCAACATTTCACGACCGCCTCAGCGAGGAAGTTATCAAAGGCGCAGCAATGCAATCGGAGGAGAGCATGGCATCGCGATTTACACGGTCCGAAACTGTGCAGCGTTTCTCATCGTTCAAATCTCGCAGGCAGCGACAAACCAAGCCGTCGCTTGCCGCGTCCTCGAATGCCACCCGCATGCTCTGGCTGGCAAGCCTGTCCGTGGCGGCCTCGCCGCTGTTCCTCGGCACGCCGGCATGGGCGCAGAATACTCCGGTTGACGTGCCTAATGGAACGACCGAGCTGGATGGCTTGTCATCCAGTGCCACCAACGACCTCGTGTTCACTAGCAGCACCACTTACAGTCCGACAGCATTTACGCTCAGTGCCAACTTGACCGAGGGCACTCTCGATGATCTGGACAGCACGCAGTCCCTTAGCATCAGCAACCCGACCGCCACGCTCGACACGCTCACGCTGGACGGCGGCGCCAATTCCGTAGCGCCCGACGCCGGCGATCTGATTTACGTGGCCGGCGGCGGCACGCTATCGATCAGCGGTGGCACCACCACTCCCACCGTGACGCCCCTCCTGAACATTGCCTTTGGTTCGGCTGGTAACCTCGACATCGCGGGCACGGCCAGCATCGGCGCCGCGCTTTCCGGCTCCGGTTTGATCACAATGACCGGCGGGGGCACGCTTACACTGTCCCCCTTGGTGGCTTCGTCTACCGCGTCAAACAGCGGTCTGACCGGTGGTTTCGTTATTGCCAACGGCGCCGTCAACCTGGGCGGAGCCACAAACGCGCCCAATTGGGGGCTGGGCGCGGCGGGCGGTTCCGTCACGCTGGGAAACAGCGCGAGCAATGCCACCCTGAATTTTACGGCGACCGCCAGTGGTGTGGCGCAGAACTTTATCATCGGAGGCGCCGGCACCGATGAAATCACCAGTAGCGCGGGTACTGCGACCGCCGGTAACGCGGCCATCTTTGCCGCCGCCCAAACGATCACGCTTGAAAACAATTTGATCGTTTCTAACAACGTCTCCGGGTCGGTCCCGGGAACAGGTAACATTCTCGGCTTTCGCGGAGTTATTTCGCAATCGGGTGGGACCTACGGCATCACGGTCGCCTCCACCAACCTGGGAACAGTCGATCTCCGTGGCGCCAATACTTTCGGCGGCGGCGTGACGATCGACGCCGGCTCGGTATCCTTTAACGCCAGCGGTGCCTCCAACCTCTCATCCGGTCCGTTCGGCACGGGCACGATTACCCTGGGCGGCGTTGGCACGTTGGCGGCTACCTTGGTCGGCGGCGGTGCGTTCAACATTTACAATCCTCTCATCGTGGCGGCCACCTCGAACGCCAGTGCCCGCACGATCCTGCTCGACAGCGCAAGTGCCACTGCCCCCACCATCTTTAGCCCGATCACTTTGAACAGCGACCTCACGCTGACCGCAGTCGCCAGCACCCTAACCGGAGTGGACCGCATCCGCTTTGGCGATGGCGGCATTACCGGAAGCAACAACATCATCATCAACAATCTTAACAACGCGACCATGACGGGGGTCGGTTCCGATGCGATTCGTCTGGATGGCAATGGCACCGCCACGGCCTGGACCGGCAACTTGATCGTGGAAGGGGGTCTCGGCAGCATTGGGGGCTCTAGTAATACCAATGCGGTCAGCGCCATCGGCTCATCCAATATCGTGGAGATCGCCTCGGGGGCACTATTCGACTACGGTTCCAACACAGGTGGTAACAGCGTCGACTTCTCGCCGACCATCGCCGGATTGGCCGATTACACCGGCGCCGGAGCTGTTTCGGGCACCGGCGCTATTGTGTTTACAATTGCGAAGTTCAACGAGACGCTGATCTTGGGCGGCAGCGGAAACTACTCCTTCAGTGGTGTGATCCAGGATTCGACCTCGACGGTCGTGGCGACGGGCCTCACGGCCACCACCGCGCTGACCGTGAACCTGAGCGCGACTGGCTCGCAAATTCTCTTAGGCGCCAACACCTACTCCGGCGGAACCACCGTCGAAGGCGGAACGCTGACGGTTGGCGCCGGCGGCACGCTCGGAGCCTCGACCGGATCCCTGACGGTAAGCAACCCCAATACCGGCGCTGGCACCGACGTCGTGCTCAATCTCTCCACATCCGTCCCCACCACCACGGGTTCGTTGAGCGGCACAATCGCGACGCCCTCCAGCGGCACCAATACCGCGACGATCAATAACGGCGGCCAGTTGTTCACGGTGAACCAGACGACCGCCGCCACCTATGCCGGAACGATCGCCGGCACGGGAAGCTTCACGCTCGGCAGTCTCAGCACCGGCACGCTGACATTGAGCGGCGCCAGCACGTATTCCGGCCCATCAACCATCGACGCCGGCACGCTACAGTTTACCGCCGCCAGCACTGGTAGCCCCGTCGTCACCAGCGGCCCGCTCGGCACGGGCACGGTTACCCTGGGCGGCGTCAGCACGTTGGCGGCTACCTTGGCGGACGGCGGCTTCTACGGACTCGGCAATTCTCTCATCGTCGGGGCAACCACCAATTCCAGTGCGCGCACGATCACCGAAAACAGCTCGAGCACCACGGCCGGAGTCATCTCAGGCCCTATCACTTTGAATGCTGACCTCACGCTCACGGCCGTCGCCACCACACGCACCGATGGAGCAGACCGCCTTCGCGTGGGCAGCGGCGGCATCACCGGAAGCAACAACATCATCATCAACAACCTTAACAACACGTCGACCAGCCCGACCGCCAAGGGAGCGATTCGCCTGGATGGAACTGGCGCCGTCACCTCGACCTGGACGGGCAACTTGATCGTGGAAGCCGGTCTCGGCAGCCTTGGTACTGGCGCTACTATCGATGCCACCAGTGCAAACAATACGGTATTGATTGCCTCGGGCGCATCGTTTGACTTCGCCTCCAACGAGGGTGTTAGCAGCGGCTTCTCGCCGACGATTGCCGGGTTGAACGACTTCGGGGCGGCCCCCGGCGGCACCGTCTTCCAATCCGCGCCGTCCAACAACACGCTG
>JBEKXM010000555.1:0-3420 GCA_049512115.1 Tepidisphaeraceae bacterium
GTCCAACTCGCCATTCTGGACTCGCCAGAGGATGTTCTGCAGGCGATCGGCACCCCAGCCAAAGTTGGCGGCATTCCAGCCATAGAAGTTCTGCCTCCAATTGGCCAGCATCGCGGACCATTGCGGGTCCGTGCACCCCCAGCGGCGAGTAATCGAGTCGCCAAGGAAGTAAAGATCAATCCCACCGGCTCTGGCCTTGGCTACAAGCTGCTGGTGGGCCAGCATGGAATTTGCATCGGGCCTTGGAACGGGAATGGCTGCGGAGTCGCTCTGCGCAGTTGGCATTGTCGCAGATTCTTGAGTTGTGGGGGGCTGAGCCGTTGAAACAGAGAACATTGGCAAAGCGGTCATCCCAATCAATGCAGCGAGTAGTGGGCGAAGGCTTGGGATCGACATATAGGGCACGAATCCTCCTCTTTCAACACCATGGACGGCATGCGCTGTTGATGGCAGTGCGTGCAATACGAATCTATCATATCGAGACATGACACGCATGCGATGCCAGGCTGCGCGGTTAAGGCGGGCGTGGCCAGAGATTTTTTGCAAGCTCGGAAGAACCCCCACCCCAGGGCTCCCGCCGATAAATCGGCGGGAACCCTCCCTCCCCCGGAGTACAGGGAGAGGGGGAAAAGGTCGGGTTCCGCAAAACATTATGGCCGCACCCAACTTGGTCGGTGTTGCCGTTGCGGCTCTTGTCGTGTATCCGCTCGTTGCCTATTCTCAAAACTTGAACATGAATACGACCACGATTCCACACTTGCGCCAAATCGGCCACGTTACCCAATTATATGTGGATAATAAGCCATTCCTTGCCCTGGGCGGCGAGTTGGGGAACTCCACGGCCTCCGATCTGGACGTTCTTGAAAGCGCATTGGCCAGATGCCAGCGAATGAATTTGAACACCGTCATGCTTCCCGTCTGCTGGGATCTGATCGAGCCAGAAGAAGGAAAGTATGATTTCTCGTTGCTGCGCGGCGCGATCGATCGTGCGCGGCAACACGGGTTGCACCTGGTGTACCTGTGGTTTGGAACGTGGAAAAACAGCATGTCATGCTACGCCCCGATCTGGGTAAAACGCGATACCGCTCGGTTTGAGCGGGTTAAACAGAGCTCGGGCGAGGTAATGGAGATTGTCAGTCCCCAGAGCAGCGCGGCGAATGAAGCGGATGCCCGGGCCTTTGCGGCGCTCATGCGCTGGACAAAGGATTACGACGCCGAAGCACAAACCGTAATCATGGTGCAGGTGGAAAATGAAATTGGCATGATCCCTGAGCCAAGAGATCATTCGGAGAAATCCGAATCGGCGTATAGAAGCGCTGTTCCGAGCATCTTGCTGTCGTTGGCGAAGCGGGGAGAACTCGGGTCCGAGGTGGGCGCCCTATGGGAAAAGGCGGGTCGGAAGACCGAAGGCGCATGGAGCGACGTTTTCGGCGCCGGCCCGCAGGGAGATGAGGTATTTTCAGCCTGGCAGTTTGCAACCTACGTCGAGAAGGTCGCGGCGGCGGGGAAGAAGGAATATGCGCTGCCGATGTACGCCAATGCTGCCCTGATTCGTCCGGGATATTTGCCCGGTCAGTATCCCAGCGCCGGGCCGCTGCCTCATCTTTTGGAGGTGTGGCGAGCTGGTGCGCCATCACTGGACATGATCTGCCCCGATATTTACTTCCCGAATTTTATGGAGTGGTGCGGACGGTATTTACGAAACGGGAATCCGCTTTTCATTCCGGAGATGGCGGCATCGGCGCGGGCTGCTGCAAATGCTTTGTACGCGGCGGCGCAATTTGGCGCCATCGGGTTCGGACCTTTCTCGATTGAGAACGTTAGCCCGGAAAGAGAACAACAAATCGCCAACTGCTATAGCGTGTTAGCGGGATTGTCTGACATCATCCTGAATTGCCAGCAGAACAAGAAAGTCATCGGCCTGTCGCCGCAGGTTGCGTTCGATTGGACGATCAAGGAACAACCGCAGCGCGGCGAATTGGGCGGAATCATATTCGAAGCGCAGTTCGATAAGCCGGCCACCGGCGGCGATACGCGGACAACCGTGTTGCCAACGCTCGGTTCTGGAAGATGGGACGCGCCCCCAGGAACCCCCCAGGGGGCGGCGATGATTCTTCAACTATCGGCTGAGGAGTTCGCAATTGCCGGCATGGGCGTGACCATCACCTTCACACCGGCCGACGGAATAGGAAAGGTGGGCATCGATCAGGTGCAGGAAGGCCGATACGAAAGAGATGGAACTTGGGTCGGGGTGCGCCGGCTCAATGGCGATGAAACACACCAGGGCCGACATGTTTACCTTGGCGACGGCACTTGGACTGTGCAACGCGTAAAGCTGTACAGATACCAGTGAACTTTTGCCAAAAGCTCTAGCGCTGATGGACAGGCAAGAAAATTGGGAATGCCTTGACTTTGGCGCAGAAACGCACGAAAAGTCTGACTGGTGTCCAGCCATTCCGATTTGACGGAACGGAATTTCATTTCCGCGATTTCACATTGCCTTGTCTTTGGTGGACAACCACTGGCGACGTTTCTGCCGATTCGATGAGTTCCTCGAAATGCTGCCGAAAATCTGGACTTACGACGACCAAGCGACGGGATTTGAGCTACCGGCGTCCTGCGTGTGGTCCGGCGCTGGAGCTGCGGTTTATTTCACGGTGAAATTGTTCCCGTTGGCCGAACGGAAATATAGTGAACCGCATGTCGTGGTGCGTGCCCTCCATTTACTGGCCGATTGCCCGGTGCGGTGTCTGGCGGAAGCGAAGCGTGCGGCGGGTTTTTCGGCGGTTGTTTACTCACCTCTATCGGAAGCGGTTCTGGAACCCAGTGGTCAACTCCTGGTTGAAAGATCGAGGTTTTGACCAGCGGAAGTACATCAGGACCAACAATTTTCATGCGATTGGTTCGGCCGCTTGTCTGCTCGGGATAGCCCTCTCCTTGAAGGGCGCCTGGGACTTCGCCGCGACCGCGCGATCACTTCCGCCGGGTACTGGTTTCGACAGCCGGAATGCAATACGCGGGTGTTACCGGATGCTGGTTGGCTTTGGCGTCTTCGATCTCTCGTTTAACATGCCTGGGATTGTCCTGGCACGCTATCTGTATCTGCTGACTCTGCGCAGGCCCGCGATCCAGCGGGCACGGAGTGGGCCGCAAGGCAAGGAGAGTCCTTCATCACAGGCTTGACCGAGGCGACCGTGAGCTACGACGTGCAGATATATTCCGTAAGGGCTTTCGACGCGGCGATATTTGACGGCGTCAAGGGTTGGAACCCCAAGGAGTGTAGTTTCCAAACGGCCAATTGGCAGATTGTCGTAAACCCCTCCGACAAAATCCTTCCGGAAGACATCGAAGATGAGATTGCCTCGCTGCTCCCCGGCATCGGCTTTCTGACCGAATTGAATCTTGAAGGCGGGAAAACGG
>JBEKXM010000556.1:0-3412 GCA_049512115.1 Tepidisphaeraceae bacterium
CTGGCAGCGGCTCGTCCAGCACCGGCAGCGGCTCATCCAGCACCGGCAGTGGTTCATCCAGCACCGGCAGCGGTTCGTCCAGCACCGGCAGCGGTTCGTCCAGCACCGGCAGCGGTTCGTCCAGCACCGGCAGCGGTTCGTCCAGCACCGGCAGCGGCTCTTCGAGTTCCGGCAGCGGCTCGTCCAGCAATCCGACGCCGCCGCCGAGTAATCCGAGCGATCCATCCACCCCGCATGCGGTGGTTACGCTGACCAGCCTCTCGACCGTTTATCCGCTGGAGTCCGTGAACGTTCAGGCGGTCAATTCCACGTTTGGCAGCGGTACGCTGCTCAACAGCAAGATCACCTGGAACTTCGGCGATCCGGGCTCCGCATACAACACCACCCTGGTCGGCTACAACGCCGCCCATGCCTACGCCAACCCCGGCACGTACACCATCACCATGACCATCACCACGCCCGATGGTCACGTCGGCGTCGGGACCCACACCGTGACCATTGCCGCCGACAACCGGCCGACCATCTACGTCGCCGCCAACGGCAACGATGCCAACAACGGCTCCTCGCCCAACAACGCCATTCAGAGCCTCGCGCGTTTGGGCCAGCTCCTGACCAGCAACACGCGCGTGTTGTTCCGTGACGGCGACACCTTCACGCTGAGCACGACCAGCGCGATCGAGCTGGGCGGCCTCCAGCACGTTTACATCGGTTCCTACGGTTCCGGCGCTCAGCCCGTGCTCTACTACAACGGCCCGGCCCAGGGCGGTTCCTTCATCGGAATGTCCAATTCCACCGCGGGCATCGTTGTCCAGGGCCTCACTTTCGACTCCAAATACCTGAACAACGACAATAAGCAGGCCATCGCCATGGCCTTCCTCCCGAACGGCAACGACATCACCATCCTCGACAACACGTTCCGGAACCTGGCCGACGATGTGAACCTTCAGTTGGCCCCGACTAACGTCCTCGTGCAGGACAATACCTCGCCCGACCCGACGGCCCTGAGCGGATATTTCAGTTGGGTCGCCGGCAATGAAATCGCCATCCTCGGCAACACCGTCGCCAGTTCCACCGGCGAGGCCATCATGCGCGTCGCCGGCGTCACCGATTTCGAGTTGGCGTTCAACAACTTCACCAACAACCCCGAAACCGCCGGTGGCACGGTTTCCAAGAACACCCTCTCCACGCAGGTCGGACAATATATCTACGTCTATCGCAACACGTTCGCGCTGGGGCCGGTCAACGCCGGACCGCTCGGCACGTCTGTCGCCAATCCCAACGTCGCCATCTCCGACGTGGTCTTCGATTCCAACGTCGTCAACGGCACCACGATCCTGCTCACCGCCGGCGTCGCCAATGTCACGGTCGAGAACAACGTGATCCATGGAACCGGCTCCGCCGGCATCACGATCAACGCCCAGGAAATCGGCGGGGGATTCAACTGGACCGTCACCAACGTATGGATCGAGCACAACACCGTCACCGAACCGGGACAGTGGGGCGGATTCCTCTACATCAATAACGGCGAGGCTGCCAACGTCCACGTCGATTACAACCTCTTCGTCGATCCGAATTACCAGGTCGGAAGCGGCCAGGCGTTCATCAGCGTGGATGAAAACGACATGAACAGCTTCGCCGAGATCAAGGACAACGTCTGGTCCGTGCCGGCCTACATCCCGTCATGGAACAACGGCGGCGTGTTCTTCGTCGGATCCGATCCAAGCTCGCAAACCGCCTGGCTCACGCCCGCCGAGTGGGAGGCCACGGGCATCCCAACCGGCGACGTGTATGAGAACGTGGTCCTCGGCTCCAACTATTCGGTCTACGCGGACGGCTTCACGGCCGGTTCTAATCTGCCGACTTCGTAGCCACGGTTCAATCAGGTTCCCGCGCACCTGAGCGGAGGCGTCCAAAGACGCCTCCGTTCTTTTTTCCCGCCTTTAGGTTAATTTGCACCCCAAACATGACCTCCTTGGCCAAATCTCAATCCACCTCCCCTCTGGCCGGATTCCGGCGGGTCCTGGCGCATCCGCTGTGCCCATGGATCGTCGTGCTGCTCGGAACGCTGCTGCGCTTGCGGCGATATCTCCAGGACCGCGGGCTCATGCACGATGACGCACAATTGGCCAGCAACGTCTTTTCCCACGGCCTGGCTCAGTTGCTCCGCCCCCTCGACATCGGCGACCAAGCGGCGCCGGCGGGATTCTTGCTCCTCCAAAAATGCGCGGTGACCGCATTCGGACACGGCGAACTGGCGTTGCGCCTGGTTCCTTTTCTCGCCTCGGTCATCGTCCTGCCCGTTTTTTTCCTCGGCATCCGAAGAATCGCCGGCCCCGCGATCGCGACGGCCGGCACGGCCTGGCTGGCGCTGGCCGAGCCGCTGGTGCGATATTCTTCCGAGGGCAAGCAATATTCCACCGACGTGTTGTGGGCCACGGTTGTCCTGGCCCTGGCGCTGGCCGCCGACAGCTTGCCCGCGCTGGCGGTCCTGGGCGCCGTTGGCGCCCTCCTGCTCTGGTTCAGCCATCCGCTGCTGTTCGTTCTCGGCGGAATCGGCTCGACCCTGCTGCTCAAACATCTGCGGCAGGGACAACACAAGCTGGCCTGCGCCGACACCGCTATGGGCATCCTCTGGCTCGGCAGTTTCGCGGCCAATTACCTGCTGATTTCCCGGTACTACGTCTCCAACGATTTCCTGCGGATTTACTGGCAGAAGCAAAACGCCTTCGCCCCCCTGCCGCGGTCGCTGCACGATTTGCTCTGGTATCCCAGGACGATTGCCGAGCTTTTTCACTATCCGCTGGGAATCCTGCCCAGCGGAAACTCCCAGGGCATGGTCTTTGTCCAGGCTGCCCAGGGAACCCTTTTCACCGCCGTCGTCGTGCTGGCGCTAGGCTCTTTCGTCATGGCCCGACGATCCAAGCGGGCGCTGGGATTTTTAGTCCTGACCCTTTCGTTCACTCTGGCGGCTTCGGCGATCCAGCGATATCCGTTTGCCGAACGGCTCACGCTGTTCTTCGCGCCGCTGATCGTGTTGCCAATTGCGTTCGCCGTCGGAATCGAATGGTGGCGGCGAAGTCCGGCTCTGGCGGCCTTGCGATGGCTGCTGTGCGCCATCCTGTTCGTATATCCCGTTTACATCCAGGCCAAGTATCTGATCCACCCCGAAGTGCGCTACGACGCCAAGCCGGCAATCCTCTACGTCAAGGCCCATTGGCAAACCGGCGACGCTGTTTACCTCCATTGGGGATCGAAAGTTCTCGGCGATTATTATCTGGCGGACCAACCCGCGCTGGCGGTCCCAGCCGGCGGTCTGATCCACGGCGCGTTCGATCCCAACCTCGAGACCCGTCCCCGTCTTCTGGCCGATGATCTTCTTCAACTCCGCGGACGCCCCAGGGTTTGGATCGTC
>JBEKXM010000557.1:0-3401 GCA_049512115.1 Tepidisphaeraceae bacterium
GACGAACGTTCCGCCGCAGATGAACAGGATCTGCGACGTATCCATTTGGATATATTGCTGCTCGGGATGTTTTCGGCCGCCCTGGGGTGGAATATTGGCGACGGTTCCTTCGAGCATCTTCAGCAAGGCTTGCTGAACTCCCTCGCCGGAAACGTCGCGGGTAATGCTGACGTTGTTCTGCGTCTTGCCGATCTTATCGATTTCGTCGATGTAAACGATCCCGCGTTGCGCCGATTCCAGGTCGTAATCCGCGTTCTGGAGGAGTTTGAGGAGAATGTTCTCGACGTCCTCGCCGACGTAGCCGGCTTCGGTGAGGGTGGTAGCATCGCCGATGGCGAACGGAACGTTGAGGATTCGCGCCAGGGTTTTGGCCAGCAGGGTTTTGCCGCTGCCGGTGGGGCCGATGAGCAACACGTTGCTCTTATCGATCTCGACATCGTTGACCGGTGGCGCGGGCGCGGCGCCCTCGGCGCCGGGGCCTGCCGATTCCGACGTGCTCAGCCGCTTGTAGTGATTGTGCACGGCCACGGCCAGGGCCTTTTTTGCGTGACCCTGTCCGACGACGTATTGATCGAGGAACTCCTTGATCTGGCGGGGGCTGGGGATGGTGCTGAACAGCGGCTGGCTGGCGGACAACTTGCGTTTTTCCTGGCGGATGATGTTGTGGGCCAAGTCCACGCAATTGGCGCAGATGTAAACCTCGCTGGGTCCCTCGACCATGGGTCCGACATCGCGGGACGATTTTCCGCAGAAGCTGCACGTGGTGATCCGCCGGCCGCGGAATCCGCCCTGGGAATTCGGATTATTTCCGCCCGGAGGCAGATTCCCCGATCCTGTGCCATTGCCGGTGCGATTGGTAGTGGCCATCGACTTTCGATCCTCAGGGCCGCAACCGGCCCGGTCAACGGTTTATTGAACGCCAAGCGCTAGTCTGATCAAAACTTAACGTCACGTTAAGTATCGAACTTTACGGGGTGGAGACTTGATTTCCAATCCTGTCCGATCGGATCATCTTACAGGACAAACCGTGGAAATGGAAAAGGCAAAACGGCCCGAATGGGAAATTCTTTTATCGCTTCGGATTTCGTGCTGCGGCAACACTTATTATGGGCCTTGCGGTGGCGGTTTGTTCACATTGGGCTTTGCTGCCGCGGCATCGCGCTGCAACGCCTGCTGGTGCATGGCCAGGATCTTTTCCTTCGCCCGCTTGAATTCCTCGTCAGAAATTTGTCCCGACCGATTTAGCTCCCGCAAATCACCCAGCGTGAATCCCAGGTTTGGAACCTCACCGTCATCCGGACCCCAAAACCGCCTTCGCAGCCACATCACGACGTATGCGCCGGCCAGCACGATAATCAACAAGAACAGGCAGGCGAACACAACGGCAAATGGATCCTCATCGGCCAAGATGCCCGGCAGCACCGCCATTGCCTGACTTTAAGTCTGCTCCCGGCAAGGGTCAAACGCAGGGCCATCGCATTGGCGACGGGGCTAAAAAGTTCAAGGGTTCAAGGGAACCCTTTTTCCCTTGAACCCTTGAACCTCATCGCCACACGCGATGGCCCTGATGTCAAACCGCCATACCCTTTGCTTTTCTCCGCGGATTCCAAAGGATATGGCCGCTGGATGGCAACATTGAAGCTCATGAACTCCGCCGCAACCCGCGCCGATGGCTGGCACGGCATCGCCGCGCCCGGCGGCTACGAAGCCTGGCATTTCTACGTCGAGGACCTGACTCAACGTATTCGCGTCGTTTTCAGCTTTCACCACGGTTTGGCTTTGCATCCCGATTACATCAGACGCTTCGACGCCTACCGCCGCCGTCCCACGCGTAACCGGCCGCCCCTGCCCCGCCAATATCCCTGCCTCCATTGGGCGATCTATGAAAACAAAAACAAAAACGAAAACGAAAAACCCGCGGCAAGCTCGACCACGCAGTTTCCTCCCGGCTCCTTCCAATCCGACGGCTCATCGCTGACGCTCGGACCCAATCGCCTGATCTTCAGCCAGGACGAAATCACCGCCCAAATATCGCGGATCAAAGCACCGTTCTCAGCAGAGTTGCTCTTCCATCCGATCCTTCAGGGAGCTTCGGTTGAGAACGTTTTGGCCGGGCATTATTGGCTGGCGGCCCGGCCGCTTTGCCAGGTTCGCGGCGAAATCCGGCTCGGGTCGCGCACGATTGCCTTGAACGGACTGGGGCAGCAGAACCAGTATTACGGCACGGCGCCCTTCGCCTGTGCCGCCAGCCGGTGGATGCGCGGTGCAATTCTCTTCCCTCGCGCCGCCGTCACCTTTCTAACCGCCGACGATCATGCGATGGTCATTATGGCCGACGAGGCTGGATTGCGCACGATCAAAAACTCCCCGTTCACCGTCAAATCGACCCGGCACGCCCTCCGGATGTCGCCGTATCCATCAGCAATAGATTTCGGCGGTTGGCTCATCCTCCGCAACGGGCGCGTTGCGGATTCATCGCCGGCGCAGGTTCAATTGCTTTTCGACGCTTACGTCGATGGCGAGCAATCCACCGCGTGGGTCGAGATCGCATATCCGAAGCGATTGAGCGGATTCCTGGTGCGCCGGCGGGCCGAACGAATCATAGCCGAGGTTTCGACTTGAACCCCGCGGCGTTCAGGGATGGGTCGTGGGTTTGCCCGCCACCGGCGCCAGAACGAAAATTTTCCCCGTCCCGGACTCCGTTTGCAATTCTCCATGCTTATAAATAGCCTGGCCAAAGTCCAAAATGTACAGGTTGCCATCGGGGCCGAATTTCACGTCGATCGGGCGTTCGAGTCCCACCGCACGCCCCTCGCCCAGCATGCTGGCCGGCCCGCCCTGGGTGTTGTAGATGAAATCCATAACCCGCCCGGTGTCCTTATCCACGCGCACAATGCGGTATCCCGGCAAAGGTGAAGGGATCGGCCGGCCGCTGGTCGAAAATGGCGCCCGGTCCCCCCACATCGCCACCAGAAGTTGCCCCTCAAATCGCGAGGTGTGGAACGGCCCCGTTTTGGGAATAAACGCCATCTTTCCCACCCCCGATTGCCACGGGAACTCCGCTTTCAACAAATCGCGCGGCGAGGGCGGCTTCAGATTGCTCGCCTCGTGGTCGATCAGCGGGCGAATGTTTGGATACCCGCTGGGAAGAACCATCCACCGCGGCGGCTGATATTTTGGCAGGGAAATCGGCTCCAGGCTGGTCGAATAATCGGGCCACCCGAGGTACGTGCCCGGAGAGATTATCCCGTAGAGCGCATCGGGATCGCTGTCGATCGGGCGAGTCCCGCGCAATTCCATCCCGCGGTCGCTGACGTAAATCGTCCCATACTCATCCAGCACCAGACCCACCGGGTCGCGAACGCCCCACGCCTCGACGCGCAGATCGCCGCCGTCCAGCG
>JBEKXM010000558.1:0-3389 GCA_049512115.1 Tepidisphaeraceae bacterium
GCGGCGGCGGCCTGGCGCTCCAGATCGGCCGCAAGGACGGAAAGGCCATCGGAATCGACGGCGGCGATGGTTTGCTGAACCGGGGAACCGGACGCCGACGGCAACGCGGCCAGGGCCGGGCGCCGGACCATCAGAGCAAGCAGCAGCAACGTCGCAATTCGGCTTGGTCGGCCCATCGTTGTTTTCTCCGGACGCGAGGTGAATCATAACGGGCAGGCGGGCGGCGCGAAAGATCGGGATTCGGGCGGGTGTGCCCAACCTTGCGGGTATCACGGACCACGGCCCGAGGACGGGCCGGCTCGGCATCGAAATTGAGCCGGCCCGGATTTTTGGGCACACCCAATTAGCCGCCTTAAGAATACACCTGTTGCCAGCGTGGCGGGGGATGGTGATAATAATGGGGGAGCGGGACTCACGGAGGATATTCGATGCATCCACCCAACATTTCCGACATGAAGTTTGAGGAGTTGATCGACCGGGAATGGGTGACGGCCAACGGGCTGGGAGGGTATGCCAGTTCGACGCTGTGCGGGCTGAACACTCGGAAATACCACGGGTTGCTGGTGGCGGCGATGTCGCCCCCGGTGCGGCGAATGGTGTTGCTGTCGCACGTGGAGGAGACGGTGTGGACGTCGCACGGGGAGTTTGCGTTGGGGAACAACGAATATCCGGGGACGATTTTTCCGCGGGGGTTTCAATATTTGCGGGCGTTCAACGTGGAGCCGTTCCCGCGCTGGGCGTATCAGGGCGAGGGGTTCACGATCGAGAAATCGTTGCGGCTGCTGCCGGGGGAAAATACGGCTTGTCTTTCGTATTCGCTGCTGACGGGGGAGAAATCGGTGACGCTGGAAATCAAGGCGCTCTTGGCGTTGCGGGGGATCCACGAGTTGATGTACCAGTGGAACGGGCGGTTGGCGGCGGAATCGAAAAATGGAGTGGTTCGGATTGCGGCGAGCACGCGGACGCCGGAGGTTTTCTTTGCGCATGACGGTGAATTCAAGGCCGATGCGCACTGGCATCTGAACACGATATATCGGCGGGAGGAGGAGCGGGGATACAGCGGGCTGGAGGATTTGTGGAAGCCGGGGAGTTTTCGGTGGACGCTTTCGCCGGGTCAGACGGTGCATCTGGCGTGTTCGACGGAGCCGGTGGAGTTGTCGCGGGTGAAAAGCGATCTGGACCGTGCGCGGGAGGATTTGGACCGTGGGACGGCGATCGTGAGTTCGGAGGTGGATGAAGCGCTGGAAACGCTGTTGCACGCGGCCGACTCGTTCGTGGTGGGCGTGCCGGGGGAAGGGGCGGGAGAGCGTGCGGTTCAGGTGATCACGCAGTATCCGTGGTCGTCGCCGAGCGGGCGGACGGCGCTGGTGGGGTTCCGGGGGTTGTTCGTAATTCCGGATCGGCTGGAAGAGGGGCGGGCGCTGCTGCTCGGGCTGGCGGGGCAGATGCGGGACGGGCTTATTCCAACCGAGTATTCCGAGACCGGCGAGGGTCCGAGTTATTTGGGTGCCGATACTTCGCTGTGGTTCATCGACGCGGTGGGCGAATATTTCCGGAGAACGGAGGATGAGAAAACGACTCGCACGCTGTTTGGCGCGGTGGAGAAGATCATAGAGGCGTACCGGCAGGGAAGCGCCCCGGGGATTTTCTGTGATTCCGACGGGCTGGTGGGGATGAGGTTGGCGGGTGTGGCCGGATCGTGGATGGATGCGCAGGTGGCGGACTGGATCGTGACGCCGCGGCAGGGCCGGACCGTGGAACTGAACGCGCTGTGGTACAACGCGCTGGTGACGGCGGGGCTGCTGGCGTCAAAACTGGGGCAGCAGGCGTTGGCGTGGCAGTGGGAGCAACTGGCGCAGCGGGTGCAGGCATCGTTCAACCGGCGGTTCTGGAACGCGAATTTGGATTGCTGCTACGACGTGGTGGAAGATTACGGGTTTGACGCATCGGTTCGGCCGAACCAGATCTTTGCCATCAGCTTGCCGCATGCGGTGCTGGCGGTGGAACGGCACCGGCCGGTGATCCAGAAGGTGATGGAAGAGTTGCTGACGCCGCTGGGGGTGCGGAGCCTGTCGGCGCGAGATCCGGCATTCCAGGGCCGTTACGGCGGGAACGTGGTTTCGCGGGATCGAGCGCAGCATCAGGGCTCGGCGTACCCATGGCTGCTGGGTCCGCTGGCAACGGCATACACGAAGGCGTGGGGACGAAGCGAGGAGACGATTTTTAGAATTTCGAAGTGGCTAGGTCCGTGTCTGGACTACATGGCGGGAGACGGGCTGGGGCAGATTTGCGAGTTGTTCGACGGGGAATCGCCGAAGGCGGGACGGGGCGCCCCGGCGTCGGCGCTGAGCACGGCGGAAGTTCTGCGTTGTTACGCGGAGGAGATTTTGGGAATCGCTATGGCGCCGAGGAAGGCGCGGCCGGGACCGCCTGCATCGCCGCAGACGCCGGTGGGATCGTCGACGCTGGAATAGAAAAATCGCGGGGGCGGGGCTCTGGCGGCGCGGCCGGCAACGTGAGCCGGACGATGAACCAATCCCGTTGTGCGGTCCGGACCTCGATGTGCCCATTGAGAAGCCGGGCAAGGCGTTGGCAAAGGGCCAATCCCAGTCCGCAGTGGACGCCGGTATCGGCCCGCGCCTGATCGCCGCGCCAAAATCGCTCGAATAACTGGTCGGCGTCGCCGGGTGGGATCAGGCTGCCGGTGTTGGCCACTTCGATCAACAACCGGTCTGAATCCAGGCGAGCGGAGACGCGCAACGTTCCGGCATCGTTGGCGTAGGAGACGGCGTTATCGAAAAGATTCTGGAGGATAATCAGCAGTCTTTCGGGATCGGTTTCGATGAAGATAGGGCCGGGGACCTGCCATTGCAGTTGCAGGCCGCGGGCCTGGGCGCGCGGGGCGAACAGGGCCCAGCCGACGTCGAGCAGATCGGCGGCGTCGGCGTTCTGGAACTTGAGAGAAAGCTGTCCGGCGTCGGCGCGGGCGAGGACAAGGAGGGTTTCGACCATGGCTTGCATGCGTTGGGCGACGTCGCGGCACTTGTCGATGGCGGCGACGTAGGCGGATTCATCGCGTGGGCGGGAGCGGCAGACTTCGAAGGTGGTCAGCAGCGCCGCCAGGGGAGTGCGAAGCTCGTGGGCGACGTCGGCGGCGAAGGCTTTTTCGCGGGCGAAGGCGGATTCGAGACGGGAAAGAAGCCCGTTGAGTTTGTCGATCACGGGCGCAAGCTCGGTGGGCGCCTCGCCAGACCGAAGGCGAACGGACAAATCATTTTCGCGAAGCTGGTCGATGTCGGCGGCGATGCGTTCGACGGGTCGAACCGCCCTGCCGACGATCCAGACCAGGACCGCGCCGCAAACGACGACGGCCAGGCAACACCATCCCG
>JBEKXM010000559.1:0-3385 GCA_049512115.1 Tepidisphaeraceae bacterium
AGTTTTCCAAAGGGTCTGCGCGCAGACCCCAGCGCAGACCCCTCGAAAAAGGTCTTCGCCGTGCATTTTGCACGATTTCAGCAATTATCGGAAAGAAATCAGTACGACAAAATGGCAGAGTCGGCCCCGCAAACCTCATGCGGACAACAGCCGGCTGGCGCTGGGGAGGGCATCGTGTTTCCCGCGCTCGAAAGCCGATCGAATGGCAGTAGAACCGTCCTGAGAATAGGTCGCCAGCTCGGCCCGGCTGCGGGCCTCCCAAATGATTCCGTTCAGCAGTTGCCGCACGCGCTCGCGTGAAATTCCGAGCCGCCTGGCGATCGCCGTTTGACTCTCTCCCCGCAGAGTGAGGCGAAGGATTTTACGATCACGCGGCTCCAATAGGTTCATCGTGCGCCGCATCAGGTCGGACGCAATCGCCCGCTCGCTCGGATCATCGGCGGTGGGATCGGCAACTTCCACCGGCCGGTCGATCGAAGGGTTTTCTAATTCTGAAAACCGAAGCACCTTCACGGGATGCTCGTCAATATAAGCAATATGGACGGATGGATTCTGCACCTGGCGGCGGAGCTCCCGCAAAATCTCCTCGCGTTCGGGAAGTCGGCCAAGCTGGCAGGTCAGCGTGGAACGGATGGCACTCAACACCCTACGCGCGTGGATGCGGTGAAAGCTGCCGAAGTCCATGGCTTCGCGGCCCCTGAAAATATAGCGCCGGATTGCAAGGAACAGTGTGCATCGGAAGTGGTCAGGATCGAATGAATCGGCAAGCTCAATCACGCGGCGAAGGGCCAAAAATCCGTCGGAAACCATATCGCCGATGCCATCCGTGAACAACCAAGGGCGGCTGGAAAACTGCTTGAAAACTCCGACGCGAACGAAGGGAAGGTAGAACTCGTAAAGCCGGTCCGCGGCGACTCGGCTGTGCGTGGCCAGGTACTTTTTCCATAAGGGAAATGCGGCGGGATCATTGCGATGGAAGGGTTTTTGCAGGAGCTTTTGAAGGGCGGGAGTCACCGAATCCCAAAGAGACGCGCCGCGTGAATGGATACCTTCCATGGCGTTCGCTCCGTTGACAGATTCAGCCGGGTTGATCGGGGTTGGCGGGTGACATTCACCCAGGATGGATTCGAGCAAAACAAGTTTACCGCGATCAGCCGGCAAGCTCAAGCCGGGCGTGAGCTTATTTTTTTCGACGGCGATTTTAGCCTGGATTTCCCGCGTGATTTCGCAACGCCCTTGGCGGAAACCGATGCGGAGTTTACGCCGACGACGTTCATGTCCGCATTGCCATCCGGGCCGTGCATGACCGTCAAATCCTTCGCGCTTACGCCGTCATTCGGCCCCGTCAGTGCGATCATGCCATCGGCATCTCCTCCGGGTTTCGGCTCGGATTTTCCGGGCGATTCCTTCGCTTCCGTCGATCCTTCGAGCTTCTCCATTTCAGCCCTGAGCTTGTTACGCGCGTCCAATACGCGGGCCGGTTCTGGACGCTCTCGTTCCGTCGCGAGTAAGAATAGGTAGAACTGGGTCGCGCCACAGCCTGGGCGGCGATTGAGATCGTCAAGCCGCTGGAGGAGCTTGCGAAAATCCAAATCTTCTTGCGGTAGCTCGACGGGGGGCAAATAGCGCCAGTGGGCCTTGATCGCATCGGAAGCCTGGTACTTTCGCAACGCGCCGTCTGCGAACAACAACGATCTGGCAAGCTCAATCTCGGGCGCGATGCTCTGAGGAAATGGCGAATCGACGGGCTGATTCAATAGCTGCCTGGCGACTTCGCGCCAATCAATCCGCTCGGCTTTGTCGATCAGTTCTTTCACGTCCATCGACGCGAGCCGAAGCCTCCGACAGACTTCCCGCATCAGAAAACCGTCCTGGATATTCTCCACGGCGCCGATCACCGGCATGGGCGGCGGCCAGTCCCGCCGATCGTCGGCGAGCCAATCGAGGGGAACATTGAGCGCCGTCGCGATTTTTAATGCGATGTCGATGCGGGGCAGAGAACCCTTGGCCATGTAAGTGCTGATGGCATTTTCTTTCAGGCCGACGGCGCGTGCAGCCCTCGATTTGTTGACGGTGGGGGCAAGCCTCCGAAGTTTTTCCTGGAAGGTCATTCGCGATCAGAGCCTATCAAGCCGCCGGCCTGTTTGAAAGCGATTGTTGAAAGCGATTGTGGAGGGAGGGGAAAATTTTACTGCCAAGGGCTTGCGAGGGCTTGACACCATTCCTATGTGGAAGTAAGATCATCCACGGTCGGAGTGATTTCGCTCCGGAGGCCGACATGACTTTGCATCAGAAACTTGAGCGGCTCACGAGATTTTGCAGCAAACGCGCCGTGTCTGTCGCCGCCGGCCTTGGTCCTCAATACCTCTATAACGCACTTGCCGAAAAAAACGAAATCAGCGCCAGAAGCGCCTTCGCGTTGGCTCGCGTGCTCCGCGTCGATGTCACTTGGTTGTTGGACCCGGATCAGTCCTGGCCGCCCGTGAGAATCGAGTCGGCCGACGACCGCGAACCCGCGCCTTGCCCTCGACGGAATGCGGCGTGAAAGGCTCAATGAACTTCACCCCAACATGCCGCTACACACCACCAAAGAAGCGCCCCGTCCGCCTGCGCATGTTCATTCTCCGTCAGGTGATTCGAGGATGGGAGAGTTCCGTAGAAAGTTATCTTGCCCAAGGCCCTATCCTGCTTGAGACAGCAAAGGCATTCGACCCGAAGCTCATCAAGACCGAGCGAGATTTTCGCGCCGTCATGGTGGAGCTAGTCGATTCGGGACTGGTTTGGGAGCAAACAAACGCCGCCTCGATTCGTCCACTCGATGATCTTCATTTTTTCCCTTCATTCGCGATTATGGAATTTCTCAGCGATGCAAACGCTTCGTGTGCCGGGACTCTCAAGAGCCGGAAGGGAAGTGGCTGGTTTAACTCGCGATTATTCTCGGATCGCGCTTCGATGGCCGAGAAAACGGGAATGGCGAATCACAGGAAGTTGATGAACGAAATGTACGGAGATTCGGCCTCTTGATCGAGGCCGCGCCAGGGATGGCGCGATTGACTACGAAAGGATTCTCAAAATGGTCAGTGAAGCGTTAATGGAAATGGTGGACGCGACGATTCGAGAACGGCTTGGCGCGTTGGACGCGCGGGAAAGGGCGCGGGACGCGCGGGAGGCGATGGTACGGCGGAAGATGGCCGACATTCCCGCGATCTATCAGAACTTGTTGCCCAACACAGACGATCCGGCCATCCTGGAAGCCGCCGCGAACAAGATTCGCGAGCAATTTCAATCGGCCTTCCCACACGCGCCACGGCAAGCGCCGCAAGCCGGCGGCGCTTCGGCAGGCTCACCACCGCCGCAGACCGTTGACCTTACGAAGATGTCCGCC
>JBEKXM010000560.1:0-3362 GCA_049512115.1 Tepidisphaeraceae bacterium
CGTACCGCCACGCATCTGGCGCTGGATTCCCTTCGCAGCGAGAATTCCCGCCGTCGCCGCGAAATCGCCTACACCCAGGATTGCGATCACGAGGCTTCCAGTTGGTCCGAGCTTTCCCCATGCGTGGACCAGGCCCTGGCCGAGATGCCCGAGGAATTCCGCCTGCTCCTGGTCAACCATTTTCTCCTCGGCAAATCCCAGGCCCGGCTGGCGGCGGAAATGGGGCAATCTCCCTCGACCGTTTCCCGGCGAATGCACCACGCGCTGGATGAGTTGCGTCAACATCTTCGCCTCAAGGGCGTGTACGCGCTGCCCGCCGTGCTGGCGGGGCTGCTTTGCCACGTCGCCGCCCGGCAGGCGCCGGCATCCCTCGTCCGCGAACTGGGAAAAATGACGATGTTCAGCGGCGCCACCGCCGCCGCACGAACCGCCCAGTTCGGCTCCCCCGATCCCGTTCGCCATCCGCCCAGTCCCAAATTCCTCTCAGGCAAACTCTCGCCGCCCCTGCTGCTGGCTTTCGCCGCAATGTTCGGCATGTGGATTCTCCTGCAACTGGCCAACTCCTGGTTCTCATCCCGCCCACCAGTCGAGCCCGATACGCAGCCGCGCCTGCAATCCAGGCCGGTCAGCGCAATGGTGATTCACAACGCGTCTTCCGCCGCCTTCTTCAACCAACAGGCCTCCGCGGCGGAGGCTTTGCCTACGGCCCCATGACCGATCAAGATCAAAGTCCCGAAGCGTTCGCCTATCGCGCCCAGACGCGCGACGGCCAGGAAATTTCCGGGACGATTGATGCCCGCGACAGCGACGATGCCCGCCGCCGTCTGATTTCCCTCCAGCTCCAGAACGTCCAACTCCGGCCCGGCGGCCACCCGCCCCGCGCCGCCGCCCTTCGTGGCGAGGATTTTCTCGTCTTCAACCAGCAACTCGCCCAGTTGGCCGGCGCCGGGTTGCCCGTCGAGCAGGGCCTGCGGCTCGTTGCCCGCGAAATGCGCCGCGGATCGATGCGCCAAACGCTCGATCTCGTCGCCGCGGAACTCGAATCAGGCAAAACCCTTCCCCAGGCCGTCGCCGCCTACCGGGACAAATTCCCGCCCTTGTATTCGCAACTGATCGACGCCGGCATTCGCTCCGGCAATCTTTCCGGCATTCTGCTCAATCTCGGCGATCACCTGACTCTCATCCGCCGGTTGCAGTCGATCCTCTGGCAAACCTTCAGCTATCCGATCATCGTGCTGGTCGCGTTTTTCGGCGTGTTGTATTTCATCCTCGTCGAACTGGTGCCGAAATGGGAACCGATGATCGGCGGCTTCGCGGGGACGCGATTCTGGGTGCGAATGGCCGGGAACTATACCCCGCAGATCTTCCAGTTGCCTTTTTACACCCGGGCCTTGTTCGCCGTGTCGGATTTCGTCGCCGCCGTGCCCGTGGCCGTGGTGGGCGCCGCCGCGGGGGTTGTCGCCGTCGGGGCAATATTATTCTTGCGGGCCACCGGGCGTAATGAGGGATTCACGGAGCGGCTGATGTTGCCATTGCCGCTGGTGGGGATCGTGCTGCGGCGAAATCTCGTCTCGCGCTGGTGTCATGCGGTGGCGCTGGCCGTCGAGGCCGGATTGGATTTGCCCGCCGCCATCAAGCTCGCCGACGATGCCACCGCCTCTCCGATTCTCCGCGCCGATGGCGCCGCCCTCATCGCCGCCCTCACCGCCGGCCAGCCCATCTCTTCCCCTCCACCCGGAAAGATCCTCCCCGGCACCGTCGTCGCGGCCATGGAAGCCTCCGCCGAACGCGGCGACCTTCACCTCACCCTCCGTGCTCTCTCCCAAATGTATCAGCAACAGGCCGAGCTTCGCCTCGGCGCCATTCAGGCCATTCTGACTCCCATGCTCCTGCTCGTGGTCGGTGTGTTCGTCGGCGGTTTGATGGTCGCACTCTTCGCACCGCTCCTTAGTCTCCTCAACATGTTTTGATTGGCCATGCCCAATGGTTCCGCCAAACTTCGTCCTTCGGTCCCCACCCTGGCGATCGCGCTGATCGCCGTCGCCGATGTTTTCCTGATCGGCCTGATCGTCGCCGTCGGCGCCGAAGAGCCGATCTGGACGGCGATCTTCATCGCGCTGGCCATCGTCGCCGGCGTCGGCTTTATCTGGGTTGCAATCCGCAAGATGGGGTCGGCGGCGTCACTGCGCCTTCTGGGCATCGCCGCCACATTTTTCGTCCTGGCCGTCTTGGTTGGCGCATGCTTTTACGCGCCCGAAACCATACCACTGATCATCTACGCCGTGGCTTTCCTGGCCATCGTGCTGATGGTCTCATCCGGCGCCACGCGAGGCATTCGCCAGCGAAGAATGCTGCTTATCCTGGGCAACATTGAAAAGGCCGTGCGGATGCAATTGCCCATCCCCCGCATGATTGAAGCCGCCGCCCAGGGTGAAAAGGGCCTGGTGCGCCGCCGATTGCTCGACCTGCACGATTATCTCGACCGCGGCGTGCAGCTCGACCAGGCATTGATTTATGCCGTTCCGGAAATTCCCCGCAGCGTCGTCCGCACCATCGCCGCCGGGCAGCGATTGGGCTGCCTCGACCACGTTTTGGATGCGATCATCCGCCGACGCACTTCCGATGAAAACGCCGCCTACCGTCCCAGCGCCGGCTTCTATTGGGCCTATCCCGTGATTCTCATCGGCGTGGTCAGCGTGATCATGATCGCCGTGATTCCCAAGTACAAAGCCATCTTCGCCGATTTCCATGCCAGCCTGCCCCCGGCGACACTATGGTTGCTGGCGATTGCCAATGGCTCCATCCAAAGCGGCCTGGCGGCGTGCGTCGTGCTGATTCTTTTTCTGGTTTTCCTCGGACGGATGCTGTCGCTCTTTCCTTCCGTTCGCGCCTTGTCGCCGCTCCGCGGACTTTTCACCGATCGGATCGTCTGGTGGACGCCGGTCATGGGCGGACTGGTCCGCGACCGCGGAATGGCCGACCTGTGCGACATCGTCGGCGCCGGCGTCGGCGCCGGACATCCGCTCGATGAAGCGCTTCGCGAAGCCGCCGATGCCCAACCTAATTCCCTCATGCGCCGTCGCGCCGCCGCCTGGGCCAATGCCGTCACCCGCGGCCAATCCATGCACGAAGCCGCCCGCCACGCCCACATGCCCGAACTCTTCGCCGCCATGCTCGCCACCGTCCGCGGCGACGATTCGCTGCGGCAGGTCCTGGCGTTTCTCTGGCGGCATTATGAATACCGCTTCAGCCGCGCCCGCGCCGTCCTCCAGGCCGCTTACGGTCCGGCAATCGTCTTTTTCTTCGGATCGCTCGTGGCCCTGGTCGGAGTGGCCATCATTCAACCCATCGCCATGCTGATT
>JBEKXM010000561.1:0-3358 GCA_049512115.1 Tepidisphaeraceae bacterium
TCGGTCCAGGCGATCGGCATGAGCGGACCCCTCGGCGGCGGCCCGGAGGCGATGGCCGCGGCGAAGAGTGCCGGGGCGGCCCTCGTGGTGTTTGGAACGTACGAGATTTCCGACAGCCAGCTTCGGGTCAACGGGCAGATTGAGGACGTGAATTACGGACGCACGCTGGCCACGCTGAAGGCGACCGGAGCGATTACCGATCTGTTCAAGATTGAAGATACGCTGTCCAGCCAGTTGGGCTCTGCGCTTCCGCAACCGCCGACCGACGTGCCCGTGGTCTCCTACGGACCGGACCAATCGGCGGCGCCCGTACCCTATTACACGGCGAATCAGCCGGTGGTCACCACGCCGGCCCCGACCTACGTTTATTCGTCTCCGCCGACTTACGTCTACAGTTACCCGGCGTATTCCTATCCGTACTATTACGATTATCCCACGTTCCCCGTGGTCATTTACGGCGGATATGGATGGGGCGGATACGGGCATTATTACCATCCGTATTACCATCCGTGGGGAGGCGGATTTGTGGGCGGCGGATTCCGTGGCGGCGTTGGATTCCATGGCGGCGTCGGATTTCATGGCGGCGTCGGATTTCATGGCGGCGTCGGATTTGGGGGCCACGGCGGCGGATTTGGCGGACATGGACGGTGAGGTGGTGCAGTAACCCTGTACAGCCCACGGCAACGCCGTGGGCTTTTTTGTCGAATGCTTTTCACTCCGCGTCCGCGGCGAAGCCGTGGCGGAGTGTGTTCTCGGTGATGCAGCGGGGCATCAGGAAATGGCGGAGATAATCTGGGCCGCCGGCCTGCGTGCCGGCGCCGGAGAGCTTGAAACCTCCAAAGGGCTGGCGTCCCACGAGAGCGCCGGTGATCTGGCGGTTGATGTAAAGGTTTCCGACGCGGAATTCGCGGCGGGCGCGGGCGATGTTGGCGGGGCTGCGCGAGAATAATCCGCCGGTGAGAGCGTATTGGACGCCATTGGCAATCGACAGCGCATCGTCGAAATTGCGGGCGCTGATGATCGAAAGGACGGGCCCGAAGATTTCCTCGGTGGCCAGGGGGCTGCTCGGCGGAACCTGGGCGAAGACGTGCGGGGCGATGTAAAAGCCCTCCTCGGCGAGAGGGCCGGGGTCGCCGGCGAAGGCGAGGCGGGCATCGCGTTTTCCACGTTCGATGGCGGCGAGAATGCGGCGATGCGCCTCGGCGTCGATCACCGGCCCGATCCGGCAGCCCGGGTCTTCGGCCGGCGCGATTTTCAAACTGGCGGCGGCGTCGATCAGCCGCGCAAGAAACGCATCGGACACTCCCGGCAGGACGATGGCCCGCGAACAGGCGGAGCATTTCTGGCCGGAATATCCGAATGCGCTGGCGATGACCCCCGCGACCGCTTCGTCGAGATCGGCATCCTCGTCGATGATGACGGCGTTCTTGCCGCCCATCTCCACGATGATGCGTTTGACGTGATCCTGGTTGTCTCGCGGCTGGGAGGCGAGGTGATTGATGGAAAGTCCGACGGCGCGCGAGCCGGTGAAAGCGATCATGGCGATGTCCGGATGCTCGACGAGGACGGGCCCGATTTCCTCGCCGACGCCGGGGAGATAGTTCACGACGCCCGGGGGCGCTCCGGCTTCTTCATAGGCGCGGGCGAGATGGAACGCGATGAGGGGGGATTGCTCCGCGGGCTTGAGGACGACGGGATTTCCGGTCACGACGGCGGCAGCGGCCATGCCGCAGAGGATCGCCAGGGGGAAATTCCACGGCGCGATAACGACCGCCGGGCCGCGGGATTCGTACGCCCATTGGTTTAGTTCGCCGGGCAGGTCGGCGCCGGCGGGCAAGGCAAGCTGCCGCATTTGCCGGGCATAATATCGGCAAAAGTCGATGGCTTCGGCGACGTCGGCATGGGCCTCGCGCCAGGGCTTGGCGCATTCGTCGATCTCGACGGCCGCCAGTTCAAACCGGTCCCGGCGGAGGATGTCCGCGACGCGATCGAGCAGGGCGGCGCGATCCACCGCGGGCACGTCGCGCCAGGCGGCGAAGGCGGTCTTGGCGGCGGCGACGGCCTTGTCGGCATGTTCGGCCGATGCGGCGGCGCAGCGGGCGACGATGCGGGATTTATGCGAGGGGTTGATCGATTCGATCCATTTATCCGAGAAAATGCGTTGCCCGGCGATCAAAAGCGGAACGTCGGGGCAACCCTGCGCCGAGAATGCGGCGATGGCGCGCTCCATGCCATCTCGCGAGGATTGAAGCGAGAAATCAATCGGTGGCTCGTTGGCAAATGGCGGAACCGGCCGCGCGGCGGCGGGGCGACGTTTTCGCAAAATTGGGCTCATGAGCAATTGCTCCTCGGGCACGCGGTCGATGAACCCGGCCCGTAAGAAAGATTCGTTGGAAGTATTTTCCAGAAGACGGCGGACGAGATACGCCATGCCCGGCAGCAGCCGGCCGACCGGAGCGTAAACGCGAACGCGATGATTCATTTCGACCAGGGCGGTCTGGATGGGGCCGGCCATGCCGAACAGCATTTGGAATTCGATTTCCGCGGGTTTCGCGCCGCATCGCCGGGCGTGGGCGAGCGTGGCGGCGATGCTGCGGACGTTGTGGCTGGCGATGGCCGGACGAAGCAGATGCCGATTCTCGATCAGAAACACGGCGGCGGATTCGAAGTTGGCATCGGTTTGGGCCTTGTCGGTGAAAACCGGGATGGGCCAGCCGGCCTGGGCGGCGACGACGGTTTCGAAATCCCAATACGCGCCTTTGACGAGCCGAACCCAAGCCGGCGTCCCGCGCCGCGCGGACCATTCGGCCAGACCCTTCAGGTCGTCCAGCGTGCAACGCAGATAAGCCTGGATGGCGATGCCGGCATCGGGCCAATCGCGGAATTCGTCCTCCAGGAAAACGGATTTGAAGATTTCCAGCGTTAAATCTTTGAAGGCGAACTGCTCCATGTCGAGATTGATCATCGCGCCGTTTTGACGGGCCATGCGAAGGATCGGCCGAAGGCGGGAGAGCACTGCCTGAGACGTTCCGCCGGGATTCATCGGGTCGAACTGGCTGTACAGCGACGAAAGCTTTACGGAGATATTGGCGCGGGGGATCGCGCCTGCGGCGTCGCGGTCGATGAGCGGATCATCGACAAACCCGGCCAGCCGCGCGGGAAGCGACTCGACGAGCTGGAGGTATCGCCGCTGAAATTGGTCTGCCTCGGTTTCGGAGACGACCGCCTCGCCGAGCAGATCGACGGTGAAAGCCAGCCGCTTGCGGCGGAGTTCGGCGATCGCTATGACGGCATGATCCAGATCGTCGGCGGCGATGAATTTGCGGGCCATGCGGCTGACGCCGAACGTCGCCGCGGC
>JBEKXM010000562.1:0-3355 GCA_049512115.1 Tepidisphaeraceae bacterium
ATCCTGGCGCCCTACAAAATGGCCTCAATCGAAGTTCAGAAGGAGCGCACGGTCGTGCCGCTTGGCGGCCGTACCAAGGCGAAGATCGGCGGACCGACCGTCGGCGTCATCGCCGGGCCGTGCAGCGTCGAAAGCAAATCCCAGGTCTTGGAGATCGCCCACGCCGTGCAGGAAGCCGGCGCCGTCGGCTTGCGCGGCGGCGCGTTCAAGCCCCGCACCAATCCCTACTCCTTCCAGGGACTGGGCGAGAAGGGTCTGGAACTGCTCGCCCTGGCCCGCGAGGAAACCGGACTGGCCGTCGTCACCGAGGTCATGTCCATCGATCAGGTTGACCTGGTCAATCGTTACGCCGACGTCCTTCAGGTGGGAGCGAGGAACATGCAGAATTTCAACCTTCTCAACGCCGTCGGAGAACAGACCAAGCCCGTGCTCCTGAAGCGCGGCATGAGCGCCACGCTCGAGGAATTCCTCCTCGCCGCCGAATACATCATGTCCAAGGGCAATTCGCAGGTGATGCTCTGCGAGCGCGGCATCCGCACCTACGAGGATTACGTCCGAAACACGCTGGCGCTGGCCGCAGTCCCCGAGTTGCATCGCGTCAGCCACCTGCCCGTGGTCATCGATCCGAGCCAGGGGACGGGAAAGAGTTACCTGGTGGATTCGATGTGCCGCGCCGCCGTCGCCGCCGGCGCCGATGCGCTGATCGTCGAGGTCCACAACGATCCCGAACACGCCCTGACCGACGGCGCCCAGTCGATCACGCCGAAGCAGTTTTCCGCGATGATGAACTCCATCCGCCGCATCGCCGCCGCGGTGGATCGCAAGGTGTAAGTGAACGGGAAGCCGCCATGAATCCGATTCTTCTGGAAATTCCGACGGAGTTGAACGGTGAACGGCTGACGCTTCGCGTTCCGCGCGCCGGCGACGGGGCCATCGTCTATCCTTCGGTTCGAGATTCCCTGCCCGAGCTAAAGCAGTGGATGCCCTGGGCAACGGATAATTACAATCAGCAAAGCGGCGAGGAATGGTGCCGCAAATCCGCCGCCAATTTCCTCTCCCGTGAACAGCTTCAGTTTCTGATCTTCTTACGCCCGGAAGGCCGCTACATCGGCAACATCGGCGCGTTCAAAATCAATTGGGATGTCCCCAGTTGCGAAGTCGGCTACTGGCTGCACACCGCCCACACCGGCAATGGTTGCATGACCGAAGCCGTCGGCGTCCTGATGGCGATGCTCCGCAGCCATGTTCACGTGCGGCGCGTGGAGATTCGCTGCGACGCCGAAAATCTCAAGAGCCGCCGAGTTGCCGAACTCGCCGGTTTTCAACTCGAAGGCATCTTGCGCAACGACTGCGTCGCCGTCGGCGGCCGATTGCGAAATACCTGCGTGTTTTCATGGGTTGGATAAACGCAACGTCCTCGCCGCACGGATATCGCCCGCATGGGCAAGATGCCCATGCCACCTACAAATTGTACTGGTGAGAATCCCCGTTGTCGGTATCCAGAACGTTCAGCAGCGAACCATACATCTGGTCGGCCGCCCGCACGACCATGGCGTTGGCGCCGTACATGAACTGGGCTTGGCGGAGCTTGGCCATCTCCGTCGCGGGATCGACCGATTGGCCGGTCGATTGCACGCCGGCCACCTCCACGCCGCCATAGTTGGCGACGTCCACCAGATTCACGCGCTGGGCCTTGTATCCCGGCGTGTTCTGGTGGGCGATATTATTGGCCGCGACAGTCATCTGCGCCTGTGCCGCCTGCATTCCCGACGCCGCGATTGCTAATACGTCCATATTTCCTGCTCCGACAACACCGAACGTCGTCGCAAGCGGGAGGCGGGTTTAGGTTCGCCCTCGCCAGAGAGCCTCGGCTGCGATGCCCAGGCCGTTAAGACAAGAAGCGGCTCCGGCCTTTTCGCTTTAATCCAACTGCACTATCATTTGGCAAACGCGGGAAGGACGACCAAACCCATGAAAATCGGAACCTACTACTACCCCGAACAGTGGCCGCGACAGCAGTGGGAACGCGATTTCGACAACATCGCCAAGCTCGGACTCCAGATCGTTCACATGGCCGAATTCGCCTGGTTCGAGTTGGAACCTCGCCCCGGCGAATTCCAATTCGATTGGCTCAGCCATTGCCTCGACCTGGCCAAACAGCGGAAGCTCGAGGTGATCCTCTGCACCCCCACCGCCGCCCCGCCCATCTGGCTCAGCCAACAGTTTCCCCAAACCCTGCCCGTTTACGAGGGCCACATTCGCGGCCGATTCGGCGGCCGCCGGCATTACAATCCCCTCTCTCCCGATTTCCACGCCGCCACCCGAAGAATCGTCCAGGCCATGGCCGACCGCTTCGGCGATCATCCGGCCGTGATCGGCTGGCAGATCGACAACGAGTACAGCAATCCCTTCGACCAATCCGAAATCACCCACGCCGCTTTCCGCCAATGGTTACGCGACAAATATGGCAATATCACTGAACTCAACCGCGCCTGGGGAAACCAGTTCTGGAACACCTATTACACCGATTTCGACCAGATTCTCTTCCCCCCGTCGCGCGATCCCAGATATGCTAATCCGCATCATTCCCTCGATGCCTCGCGCTTCTGGAGTTGGGCATTCGCCACGTACAACCGCATCCAGGCCGAAATCCTCAAGCCCAAAATCGGCCGCCGTTTCCTCACGACCAATTTCATGGGCCTTCATCCCGACTGCGATCCCGGCGACATGGCCAAAGACCTTTCCCTCATGGCTTGGGACTCCTATCCCGTGACCGGCCACGAAAAAGAGGGGGACGACCAAACCTATCGCATCGCCGATCCGGCGCACATCAGCTTGTCTCACGACCTGATGGCCAGTTATCACAATCGCTGGGGGCTGATGGAGCTTCAGCCCGGCCACGTGAATTGGAGCGGCGTCCCCGTGCGGTTATATCCGGGCGCCATCCGCCTGTGGATTTGGACCGCGTTTGCCCACGGGTCGGAGTTTGTCACCACCTACCGTTTCCGCCAGCCGCGCTTTGGCATCGAACTGTTCCATCACGGGCTGGTGGGAACCGACGGCGTCACGCCCTCGCCGGGCGGAGAACAGTTTGCCCAGGTCATTCAGGAAATGCGGAACCTGGACCTGTCGCGCATCCCCAAATTCGCCGACGAACCGCCCCGCCCGCGCCAAACCGTCGGCCTGGTTCTCGATTTCGAGCAGCTTTGGTATTACCTCACCCTTCCCCAGGCGCGGCGATGGGATCAACCGCGCTGGCTGACAAGCTGGTACGCCGCCCTGAGCCGGCTCGGCGCCCAAATCCGCATCCTCCGCCCCGGCGCCGATTGGCCCGCCGACCTGCCGTTGATCGTCG
>JBEKXM010000563.1:0-3343 GCA_049512115.1 Tepidisphaeraceae bacterium
AGTACCACATCGCCAGGTTGCTGATCAGCGCGTGCAGCAGGGTCGATTTACCCGAGCCGGTTTTTCCGGCGATCAGCGCATGCTGCGCCACTCCCCTGCCCAGCCGGAACGTCTGCAATCGCGTCGCCCCGGATCGCCCGACGGCCACCGCGACGTCCTCGTCGCTCTTGAGGGTCCAGAACATCGGCAGCTTGGGCGCGATCACGTCGAACGCCACCTCCACGCGCTTCGCCTCCCGCGCGCCTTTGCCCACGATATGGAGAATCTTGCTCAACTCCTCGTCCGTCGGCGCCTCGTCCAGCGAAAGCGGAAACCGGTTGAACACCGGATCGCGCCACACAAACCGATCCCCCTCCCGCACCAGGTTCACGCTGTGCGCTTCCAGGTCGTCGACGTGCATCGTGCCCCCCGCCGTGCTGACGCGAGTGTCCCTCATCACCAGCGTGTAAACGCCGCAGCGCGATCCGGTGCTGGCGATGCTGCTCAGCCGCCTCATCGCCTCATCGCTGAAGTTCACCGGAAAATCCGAAATGACCAGATACCGGTATGGCTCGGCCAATTCACCCGCCTGTGCGTTGTAATCATCAATCGTCGCAAATTCGTTCCGCAGATACTTCTGAATGACCGTCTCCATGTGCTCGGTCAGATTCGCCAGCCGCTGGTCGATCTGCTCGCCGTCCGTCCAGATGCGCCCCCCGACCAGGGCTTCGTCGTAATCCGCCAGGTGCATGAACCCGGCGAAGTTCTGCCCCAGCCCCACCGGATCGATCATCGTGAACCGCACCCGCCCCGGTGGAATCGTCGTCAGAAGCCGCGTCATGATCGTCTGCATCGCCCGGATCGAATCCATCCGACCCGGCCGATCCGTGTGAATCATGATCGATGCCTGCTTCGGATACGCCATCAGCGCCGGCACGCTGAAAGTCTCCGGCAATGGCAACGTGAACGGCACCTCCTTGGCCACGTCCGCAACCATGGCTTTCAAATCCACCTGAAGCTGACCGAAGCGAATCGTCGCCGGAAATTTCTTCGGTCCCTTCCAGTCGTCCCAGGTCGGATCGCTCCACGCCGGATATGCATTGCCCTCTTCGCGGATCGGCTCCTGAATATTCTTCAGCCCCTCGGCCCACCGCTTTTCCAAAACCGCGCGTTCGGCGGCGTGCTTTTGCCGCAGTTCGGCCGCCCGCGCCGTCGCACGGTCCCCCACCTTCACCGTTTCCGCGTCAAACAGCTTCTTGATCTCCTCCAATTTGCGGACGCGCCATTGCTCCAACTCCGCCAGAGTGCTCTTCCGCAACCCTTCGTTCTGCACAATCTTCGCCTGCATTTCCGCCTGTGCGGCTTGCAGCGTCGTGTCCCGCCTTTTCGTCGCCTTGTCCAGAATCGGCGCCGCACGGTCCCGCGCCACCTGCAACTCGCCCTTATTTTGCCGCTTCGCCTTCGCCAGATTCATGTCGTGCTCGACCGTCGCCTGGCTCAAAAGGTTGTCGTTGGCGATCCGGCCCGCATCCATCGCCCGGCGCAACGGAACATAAACCGCGGCAATCTGCTTCTTCGCCAGCGAATTCATAAAAATGAAAAATACGATCAGCCCCACCACGCTCGCCCCGACCCAAATCGCCAACTCCTGCCATTGCGGCTCCAGCGTCCCCTTGATCGCCTGCGGAATCGCCGCCGCGATCATCAACGCCAGCGCCCCGATCAAATACGGCGTCGCGCCCACGAAAAGTCTCGGCACCGATAGCGCCGCCAGTGCCCCCATCTTCCTCTCCATCACCTCTTTATGCTGATTGAACGAAGTCGCCGGATCGACCGACCCCTCCGCCTCCTTGATGGACGCCAGTGCCTCGCCCGGCGGCGGCTTCTGGCCGAAACGTTCCATCAACGCCGCCGCCTGACCCTCTTTCTCATTCAGATATTCCGTCTGCGCCGCGCTCAGTTCCGTCGCCTTCTTCAACTCCTCCGCAGCCTTGCCCTCTTCAGCCTCCAACACGCTCTCGGCAATCCAGACCGCCTGATCGTAGTCCTTCTTGATCTGCTGCTGCGCCGTCTCGTGTTCCGTGCGAACACGGTTCCGCAGGTTCTGATCGTTCGACTTCAGCGTCGCGATGGCCTGCTCGTAACGCCCCTCGATTTGCGACTGTTTTTCGTGGACCTTATTCGCGACCTGCTCCTGGAGGGTCTTGTATTTCCGTTCCGCGTCGGTGAGTTTCTTTTGACCGCTGCCCTGCGCCTCCGACAGCGAGGATTGCAGTTGTTGCTCGACCTGGGCCTCGTGCGCGGCACACTCCGTCACCAACTCCACCAACTCCTGCAACGCCCCGCGCTGAAGGTCGCGATGCGTCTTCGGCTCGTTCGCAGCCTCTTCGCTTTCGCCTTCCCCTTCGGCCGGTTCCGCCGGCGCGGGCGTTGGCTCCGGTTCGGCCGTGGCATCCTCACCCAGGAAACTCAGCGGATCGCCTTGATCAAAAATCGAGTCCATCAACTATCGCCTTTCTATTCCGGTTCACAATCGTGCGTGATCTTCGACAGAATCGAGGCCATTGTGTCCATGGCGCTTATCGCCCTCTTCGCATCCGCCTCCCATGCAGCCAGAAATCTGGTCTCAAATGCGCTGGCATTGCCGTCGTTCCATTGCGACTTCGTCTCGCTCCAATGCATCTGCATTTCCTTCATCGACTTCCGCAAGGCTCCGCGGCCCTCTTGCATTCCCATGACGTACTCCTCGCTTTAGCCGGCCTGAAACACGCTTTCGTTCTGTCCGTTGTAAATGGCTTCCACGCCGCCGGGACCGATGACCGCAATATACCCCACCGGCAGCCTGAGCAGATCGGCCAGATCGGGCCGGCCGCCACGCAAATCGCCCACGTTCACCGTATTGTACACCCCGGTATCCGCCCCATCGACCGAGCCCAGATACCACGCCAAACCAGCCGTATCCAGCCGAACCAGATAAACCCGCGACGATCCCGCAATCGCCGCCGGGATAACGATCCGCTCGCCGTCCGTCGGGACACCCGCGCCGGCGAATTTCGCCGCTTCGCTCTGCTGCCCCGCCGTCACCGGCCCGCACGCCAACTGCACCGGCCCCTTCTCCGCCGGATGCGCCCCGAAAATCGCCTGCGATGACGGCACTCCCGCCCGCAACGCCGCCGGATCGACCCCCTCCTTCGGTTTCACCGCCTCCTCGGCCGCCCGGGCCATCGAAGCGCCGCCCTCTTCCCGTCCAACCCCGCCGGCGCCGGCGCCCACCAGCGCCCCCTCCTCCTCCCTCGCGGCCGTCACTTCCAGGTATTTGTCTAATTCATCCAGCAACGCGCCCAGATGCGCAACCGCCTGCGGA
>JBEKXM010000564.1:0-3337 GCA_049512115.1 Tepidisphaeraceae bacterium
GGATTTTTACCAGGTGATCGGCCTGCAAGGCTTCCCCCGCCCCGCGGGTGCGGAATATCTCGCCTATCGCCATCGCGTCGAAGAACTCGGCCTCCAGTTTTCGCCCAAGAGCAGATACAAACGCTTCGTCCCGCAGGCGATCAAGTGGTAGCAGAATTATTCCCGCGCCCAAAAGTTGGTAAGCTGGCCGATCGAAAATGGGCCAGGCCGCTCTATCCCCTCACGATGAGATTCCCGTAGCCGAGCGCACGGTGCTGGCTTATGCCGTTCCCAAGCCGCGCGGACGTCGAATCGCCCGGTTCATCCGCTGGACGATGTTGATCCTGGCGATATTCGCAATCCTGGTCGCGGCGTGCTGCGTTCTCAATCCCTTGTTTTCGGAAACTGATTTGCAGCAGGATCTGGGCGGCGGGGTCATGGGCACCCCGGCAGCCCCGATCGGCCAACTGAGCACGCGTGACTACGCCAAACTCAATGACAATGAAATCTCCTCCATTCGCCGCGCCTATCTGCCCGAATCCCTGCTCTACCTGGCCATGTTTCTGCTGACCCAGTGGATATTCCTATGCCCACGCGGCAGTTGGCGGATTCGGACCTCGCAGGACGTTCCTCCCGGACGCCGGGCGGCATTGGCCGCCGGTTTCATCGGCATGCTGTTGAGCATCGGCATGCTGGCGACGCTCATGGAATTGCCCGGCTGGTGGGTCAGGCTGACGACACATGGCGGCATCGGGACGCAGCAGCATTTCGCGCTCGTCTGGATCGTGATGCTCCTGCTCTGGGCCGGCTGGACCTGGGTCTTCTCCGTTTACTGGCGCAGCCTGGAACGATACACCGCCCTGCGCCGCGCCTTCCGATGGCTGTTGGCCGGAACCGTTCTGGAATTGCTCGTCGCGGCCCCCGCGCATGCGTGGATCGCCTCCTCCCGACAGGAGCAGTGCTACTGCGAACTCGGCACCTACACCGGCGTGGCCTTCGGCTGCACCGCGGCCCTCTGGCTCTTCGGTCCGGGCGCATTTCTGTTGTTCCTCCGCGAACGCCGGCGGCGGGATTCGCTGATCTAAATCCGGGAATAACGCGCCGCAGCCGACGTTGCTAAACCTTTTGCTCGGTCAGCGCCCGAAGTTGGCTGACTTCCCTGTTCGTGAGATGCCGGAATTGCCCCGGCGACAGCCCCTGCAACGTCAGCGGACCCATGGCGATCCGCGTCAGGTCGCGCACTTTGTGCCCGAACCTCGTCAATATCCGGCGAATCTCCCGGCTGCGGCCTTCGCGGATCGTGATGTCCAGCACCGTCATGTCCCGCGATCGCTTGACGATCTTCAGATGGCTGTGGACCGTTTTGATTTTACTTTTCGGTCCCGATGCCGGACTTCCATCGCTGAGCCAGATGGATTTGGATAGGGCTTGCATCTTTCGCGGATCGATATAACCGTCCACGACGGCGCGGTATGTTTTGGGAACGCCATAACGTGGATGGGTCAGGCGGTTGGTCATCTCGCCGTCGTTGCTCAGCAGGAGCAGCCCCTTCGAATCGGCGTCCAGCCGGCCGACGGGGAATACGCGGCCGGGGAGATTTGGCGGAAGCAAGTCGATCGCCAGCGTTTGCTCGCCCTGGGCAACGTTGGTGCTGTAAACGTGCTTGGGCTTGTTCAACAGGATATAGAGCCGCGGCCCGCCCCGGTCGGATGATATGTCGACGGGTTCCCCATCCACCTGGATGCTATCCACCTCGGGATCGACGAGGATGGGAAGATCCACGACGATCTTGCCGTTGAGCGCGACCCGGCCTTCGCGGATCATCCGCTCGACGTTCCGCCGCGACGCCACGCCGGCGCCGGCCAATACCTTCTGAATTCGCGGCATGACTCCTGCAATCAAAACATCCAGCCCACGCCCAGGATGAGCTGCGTGTCCGTGCGATGACTGTTCGGCGCGGGATGCGAATCGTAATCCACTTCCGCCTTCAGCTCGGAATACATCGTCTTGGTAAAGGCCAACCTCAGCCCTGCGTCAAACAGGACGAGATAATCGGCCACGTTCTGGACCGAGGGGAAATACGCGCAGTCGCTGAAAACTTTCACCCTGGAATCCCACAGCGACTTGTCGACATGGTACGCCAGTCGAAGCGAAACGTTCTCGCCGGGCGTTCCGATATTGGTGTAGTCTTCGTAGACCCACGCCAGGCCGCCCTGGACATTGGCGTTAAAATCCGGCGCCTCCACGATTTGATATCCAACGCCCGCATTCGGCGTCACCCGGATATCCAGATTCAGGATGCGATTCTTCTCCACGCGAACGTCGGCAAGCACGAACAGTTGTTTGGTCGCGAAATAGTGGTAGGAGGCTTCCAGGTCCCACTGATCGGTGGACGTGCTCGTGACGCCGTTGACCTTCTGCTTGCCGAACAGGTATTGGCCCTGTGCCTCGATCCGGTCTGTCTCCCCCCGCCGCACCAGGTCTGCATTAAGCCCAAGCTGCTCGCTGTAGGTATTGCCCTGAGCCAGCGATCCGGTGACCCCCACCGAACCCCTCCACGCGATTGGCGGGGGATTGATCTTCTCGATCCTGGCAATGGACACCGATTGCACCGCCAGAAGCCCGTTGGCGGACGTCTCAAACGAACCGTCCTTCCCGGGCGTGACGGCCTGGTTGATGACCGTGCCGTCGTCGAGGACTATTTTGATCGGCCCGTCCGTGACGAACGTCTTCACATCGGACATAGCGACCGTGATTGTGCCCGCGATGGGAGACAGGATGATGAGCTTACCGCCATCGGCGGATTGGATCGTGCCGGTGATGCGGTCGCCGTTTTTTAGTACGATCAGGTCCGCCGGCGCTAACCTGGCCGTCGCGGAGACGACCAGCAGGATGAGCGATGCCCAGCAGATTACCCGCGGGCGGTCCGTTCTTGGGAACATCGGAAATTGCTCCTTCCGTCGCTTGGCGAGGAAATCCATAATATGAGTGTCGAGCAAAAATTACAAACCGGCCTCGGACACCATCAGGCCGGGCGCACACGCGACGCGGAGGCCGTTTACCGGCAAGTCCTTGCCGAGCAGCCGAACCATCCCGATGCGCTGCATCTCCTGGGCATTATCGAGAATCAGGCCGGGCGCCCCCAAAGCGCCGTGGAGCTCATCCGCCGGGCCATCGCCGTCAATCCGAATCACGCGGACTTTCATCAGAGCCTCGGCCTGATTTTGGCCCGCATGGGGCGGCAGGATGAGGCGGTGGCGGCTCATCACCGGGCGGTGCAGCTCAATCCGCAGCATCGACAGGCGCATTACGATCTGGCGAACCTTCTGCTGATGAGGGGCCAGGTGGAGCAGGCGAT
>JBEKXM010000565.1:0-3310 GCA_049512115.1 Tepidisphaeraceae bacterium
GGGGATATTAATGAAGAAAATCCATCGCCAGGAGAAGTTGTCGGTGATCCACCCGCCGAGGGTTGGCCCGATGGCGGGAGCGACGACGACGGCGATGCCGTAGACGGCGAAGGCTTGGCCGCGCTGGCGCGGAGGGAAGGTATCGGTGAGAATGGCCTGCTCGCTGGGCTGTAGCCCCCCACCGCCCATGCCCTGGAGGACGCGGAAGAAAATGAGCCACGGCAAGGAGGGAGCAAGTCCGCAGAGCAGGGAGCTGCCGGTGAATAATGCGACGCAGAGCATGTAGAAGCGCTTGCGTCCGACGACGGAAGTGAGCCAGCCGCTGATGGGCAGGACGATGGCGTTGCTGACGAGGTAGCTGGTGAGAACCCAGGTTGCTTCGTCGGGGCTGGAGGCCATGCCGCCGGCGATGTGGACGAGGGAGACGTTGGCGATGCTGGTGTCGAGGACCTCCATGAAGGTGGCCATGGAGACGATGACGGCGATGAGCCAGGGATTCACGGGCGGGCGGGAATCGAGCATCAAGTTCACCTGACCTTGATGCTGGGTTCGACCGACATGCCGGGTGAGAGCAGGTGGTCGGAATCATCGTTTTGATGGGCATCCAGTTCGATCTTGACGGGAACGCGCTGGATGATCTTGACGTAGTTGCCGGTTGCGTTCTCAGGTGGAAGGAGGGTGAAACGGGAACCGGTGCCGTTTTGAATGCTCTGCACCTTGCCGGTGACGTGGCGGCCGGGATAGGCATCGACGCTGATGTCGGCGGGCTGGCCGGGAACGATATAGGCCAATTGCGTTTCCTTGAAGTTGGCGACGACCCAGACGTCGTACTGGACGATGGAAAACATGGGCTGAGCGACCTGGACGTAGGCTCCGGGCTCGATGTCCTTGCGGGTAATGACGCCGTCGGCTTCGGCGTAGATTTTGCAATAACCGAGGTTGTTGCGGGCCTGCTGGAGCGCGGCCTGGGCGGCTTGGAGATTTCCTTCGGCGGTCAGGACGGCGGTCTGGGCATCGACGAGTTGGGCCTGGGCGGCGGCGATTTTGGCCTTGGCGGCTTCCACCTGGGCGGCGGTGGATCGCTGGGCGGCGGTTGCGTTGTCGAGCTGCTGTTTGGAGCGGGCCTGGACGTCGAGGGACAAGAATCGGTCGAGATCGCTCTGGGCGTTTTGGGCGTTGGCCTGGGCAACGAGAAGCTCGGCCTGGGCCTGGTCGATACCGGCGCGGCTGATGGGCACCTGCGCCTGCGCTTCGCGCAATCTGCCTTGGGCGGAGGCTTCATTGCCCTGAGCCTGTGCGAGTGCGGCGGCGTAATCGCGTGAATCCAGTTCAACGAGCAGATCTCCCTTATTGACCCGGGAATTGTCGTCGATGTAGACGCGCTGAACGGTTGCCGACACCTTGGGACTGACGGCAATCACGTGGCCTTCGATAAAGGCGTCATCGGTGGATTCGTATTGGCGTGCGTGCAGCCAGTAAACCAGCCCGGCGATTCCCGCGGCGACGGCCAGCACCAGCAGCACGGTTACGGCCAGCGGCCGCTTGAACAGCGGCGGCCGCGGGCGATCGTTGGGGCGTTGGCCGGGTTCGACCGAGGGAGTCTCGTTTTCGTTCACACGGGTCATGGCGAACTCGACTATGCCGCTACTATACGCGCGGAATCGGGATTTCGGCGAATTATATTTTTGGACTAATTTGCCGGGGCGGATTCGCCGATTTTTCACGGTCTGGCCAACTCTGTGAGCCTACACACCATGGCCGATAACAACGCGGATATTCTCGCGGAGGCCATTGCCCGAAACATGTCGGCGGTGCTGTCGTTGCCGTCGGGGGGAATGCTGCGACATTATAAGTCGCGGCTGGTCTGCGATCTGGAAGGCGGAATACTTGTCCAAGCACCCGCGGACGAAGCGGCCCTGATCGGCGAATTGATCCGGACCCAGACGCCTTGCGGCGTTTCGATTCGGACCGGGGGGAGGAAGGTGATATTCGCCTCCCCCATCCGCCGGGTTGAACGCGGCCGGAAAATAAAAGACGGCTTGTTCGTCGATGCCCTGCTGCTGGAATTTCCCAAGCAGATCAAACGGGTGCAACAGCGGTCTGACTATCGGGTCGAGATTCCGCCGGATACCGATATTTCCGTTCGGGTTTGGAGACTGGGCCCGCACGATCAGCTCAACAAGCAGCCTTTGGCGACGATGGAGGTAAAAGCGGAAATCTGCAACCTCAGCACGGGTGGAGCGGGCGTGATGCTGATTGGCAAAAACGGGCAAGCACCCAAAATCTGCATGGAGGACCGGCTTCGAGTGGAGTTGAAATACAACAGGCAAGCCATGATCCTCGAAGGCCGGATGCGCCCTCCCACAGCGAAGCAGTCGAACGACAAGATGGTCGTCACCGGGATTCAATTCAAAAAGCTGGAGGACGATCTGGAAGGCCGGCAGAAGCTGGACCAACTTGCGCGGATTGTCGGGGAACTTCAGTGTAGGGAACTGCAGATGGGACAGATGGCCGGATAGCCGTACTGGGACGTTGGATGGCAATCGCGCCAATTTTTGAACTAAATTGCCGGGGCGGATTCGCCGATTTCTCACGGTCTCGCCAACTCCGTGAGCGTACGCACCATGGCCGATAAAAACGCCGAAATTCTGGCGCAGGCCGTTGCCCGAAACATGCCGGCCATCCTGTCGCTGCCGTCGGCGGGGATGCTGCGAAACTACAAGTCGCGGCTGGTGGGCGATCTGGAAGGCGGAATCCTTGTCCAAGCACCCGCGAACGAAGCGGCCCTGATCGGCGAATTGATCCGGACCCAGACTCCTTGCGGCGTTTCGTTTCGGAGCGGGGCGAGGAAGGTGGTATTCACCTCCCCCATCCGGCGTGTTGAACGCGGCTGGGAAATCAACGACGACTTGTTCGTCGATGCCGTGCTGCTGGAATTTCCTGAGAAGATCGAAGCGGCGCAAAAGCGGGCTGACTATCGGGTCGAGATTCCGCGCGATACCGACATTTCACTTCGGGTGTGGAGACTGGGCCCGCTCGATCAGCTCAAGACGGAGCCTGGGGCGGCGACGGAGGTGAAGGCGGAAATCCGCGACCTCAGCTCGGGTGGAGCGGGGGTGACGCTGATTGGCACGGACGGGGAATTGCCCAAAATCTGCGAGGAGGACCGGCTTCGAGTGGAGTTGAAATACGGCGGGCAAGATCTGATCCTCGAAGGCTGGCTGCGCACCCCCAACGCGGCGCCGCGGGGGGACAAGATCGTCACCGGGATTCAATTCAAAAAGCTACAGGACGATCTGGAAGGCCGGCA
>JBEKXM010000566.1:0-3281 GCA_049512115.1 Tepidisphaeraceae bacterium
AATGATGGCCGCAGTCCGGCGGCTTCGGTGGTCGTGGGTTGCTTGATTATGGGCTTTACCCCCATACAATCGAAAGCCTCTCCGTTGCGACCGCGTATAAACGCAGCCGCCACTCATTGTGGCGGCGATTCTCGGTGAGGGGTCGGCACCCAATCCTGCCGGCTGACTAGGAGATGGATATGTTCGAACGATTTACGGATAGGGCTCGGAAGGTCATGGCCTTGGCCAACCAGGAAGCCCAACGGTTCAACCATGAATACATCGGCACCGAACATATTCTGCTCGGCCTGGTCAAGGAAGGCAGCGGCGTCGGCGCCAACGTCCTGAAGAACCTGGACGTCGATTTGCGGAAGGTCCGGCTGGAAGTTGAGAAGCTGGTCAAGAGCGGTCCGGACATGGTCACCATGGGCAAATTGCCCCAAACGCCCAGGGCCAAGAAGGTCATCGAATACGCGATCGAAGAGGCCAGGAACCTGAACCACAATTACGTAGGCACCGAACACCTATTGCTCGGCCTGCTTCGCGAGCATGACGGCGTGGCGGCCCAGGTATTGATGAATCTGGGTTTGAAGTTAGAGGAAGTTCGGGAAGAGGTTCTTAATCTTTTGGGAGCTGGTGTGGAAAGCGAAGAACCCCAAGCACAAGAAAAACAAGGACAGAACCGCAAGAGCAAGACCCCGGCTCTGGACAGCTTTGGGCGCGATCTGACCGAGCTAGCCCGCGAAGGGCAGCTTGATCCGGTGATCGGCCGGCAGAAAGAGATCGAGCGGGTCATCCAAATCCTCTGCCGCCGGCAGAAAAACAACCCGGTCCTGCTGGGCGAAGCGGGCGTGGGCAAGACGGCCATCGTCGAGGGCCTGGCCCAGATGGTGATCTCGAGCACCGTCCCGGAACTGCTGCATGACCGGCGAATTGTCGTGCTGGACCTGGCGATGATGGTTGCCGGCACCAAGTACCGCGGACAGTTCGAGGAGCGCATCAAGGCGGTCATGAACGAAGTCCGGCGGGCCAAGAACGTCATTCTGTTCATAGACGAACTGCACACGCTGGTGGGCGCCGGCGGCGCGGAAGGCGCCATCGACGCCAGCAACGTGCTGAAGCCCGCCCTATCGCGCGGCGAGATTCAGTGCATCGGCGCCACCACGTTCGATGAATACCGCAAATACATCGAAAAAGACGCGGCGCTGGCGCGGCGGTTTCAGCCCATCACCGTCGATCCCCCCAGCCCCGCCGACACCGTTGAAATCCTCAAGGGCTTGCGCGACCGCTACGAGGCCCATCACCGTGTGCAGATCCTGGATTCCGCCCTTTCCGCCGCCGTCGAGATGTCGGACCGGTACATCACCGGCCGATGCCTGCCCGACAAGGCCATCGACGTGCTCGACGAAGCGGGGGCGCGCATCCGCCTGCGCAGCATGACCAAGCCGCCGAACCTGGCCGAGATCGAAGAGCAAATCGAACGGCTGAGCATCCAAAAGGACGAGGCGGTGCGAAACGCCGAGTACGAGGAAGCGGCCAAGCTGCGCGATCAGGCCGAGGGCCTGCGGGCCAAGAAAGAAGAAATGCAGCGGCAATGGCGCGAACGGGCCAAGGAAGTGGACGGCGTCGTCGATGATGAAGTCATCGCCGAGGTGGTCAGCAAGATGACCGGCGTTCCGCTCACGCGCCTGGAAAAGGAAGAAGCGCAGCGATTGCTCGAATTGGAAAACGAGTTGCACAAGCGCGTGGTCTCGCAGGATGAGGCGATCCGGGCGATCAGCAAGACCATCCGCCGCGCCCGTTCCGGCCTCAAGGACCCGCATCGGCCCATGGGATCGTTCCTGTTCCTCGGCCCGTCCGGCGTGGGCAAGACCCTGCTCTCCAAGGCGCTGGCGGAATTCATGTTCGGCGACGAGGACGCCCTCGTCCAGATCGACATGAGCGAGTACATGGAGAAACACAACGTCAGCCGGCTCATCGGCGCGCCGCCGGGCTACGTCGGTTACGAAGAAGGCGGCCAGCTCACCGAGCGCATCCGCCGCCGGCCCTACAGCGTCGTCCTGCTCGACGAAGTCGAAAAGGCGCATCCCGACGTCTTCAACATGCTCCTACAGATCATGGAAGAGGGCCGGCTGACCGACAGCTTCGGCCGGCACGTGGATTTCCGCAACGTCGTGCTCATCATGACCAGCAACATCGGCGCGGAACTGATCAAGGACGGCGGCCCGCAGTTCGGGCTACAGCCCAGCCGCAAGGGCGAAAAGGAAGAACGAACCTATCAGGGCATCAAGACCACCCTGACCAAGGAGATCGAACGGTACTTCCGCCCCGAATTCATCGGCCGTCTGGACGACGTGATCGTCTTCCGGCCACTGAGCCGGACGAACATGGAAACCATCGTGGAGTTCGAATTGAACAAGGTGACCAAGCGGCTGACCGAGCACGGCGTCCGCATCGAGATCACCACGGAAGCCAAGGATTTCCTGATCGACAAGGGCACCAACAGCGACTTCGGCGCTCGACCGTTGCGCCGGGCCATCGAGCAGTTCGTCGAGGACCCCCTCAGCGAGGAAATCCTCCGCGGCAGCTTTAAGGGCAAAGACCTTGTGCGCATCACGGTCAAGACCGAAGAGAGCGGCGACAAGCATCTCTATTTCGACGCCCTCAACACCGCCGAGGAAAAAGGCGAAAAGCCCCTGGCCGAAGCCTCGTCCGATGCGACGTGATTTGAACGGTAAATATCATTAATCAACGCAGCCCCGCACGTACTTGCGGGGCTGCGTTCTTCCCCTGTATTGCCATTGCCGATTACAATCCGGGAATGATCAAAACCCGCTTCGGCAAAACCGGTTTGGACGTCACGGCCCTGGGCTTCGGCGCGGCGGAGATCGGATTCCTCAAGCCGGAGCGTGAGCGCGCCGCCCGCGTTCTCAATCTCCTGCTCGACGAAGGCGTCAACGTCATCGACACCGCCGCCGGCTACGACACCTCCGAGGAAATCATTGGTGAGGCTGTCGGGCACCGGCGGTCGCAGTTCGTGCTAGTCAGTAAATGCGGCCAGGTCGCCGGCCTCGGAGCAGAAGCCTGGTCTGGCGAGCTAATCAGCCAGAGCATAGATCGCTCCCTTCGCCGGCTGAAGACCGAATCCATCGATGTCATGCTGTTGCACGGTTGTGATGAAGCCACGTTGCGCAAGGGCGAAGCTCTGGGCGCTCTGGTCAAGGCGCAGCGGGCAGGCAGAATCCGTTTCGCGGGATACAGCGGCGACAACCAGACCGCGGTCTACGCCGCGACCCTGCCCG
>JBEKXM010000567.1:0-3276 GCA_049512115.1 Tepidisphaeraceae bacterium
CGACCATATCACCACCAGGGCGGCCGCCCAGGCCAGGAGCCAGCGGATGGCTTTAGTAATCGTCATCGCGCCCCCGCGTTTCAATTGGTCATCACATCCGGCGTCGAGAGGACCATCGCGCCCCACGGCTGGAGGGTGACGGTCACGGTTCCGTGCCGGGCCGTCGCCGCCGGTGGCGCGCCGTCGATTGCGGTAATCGTCGGCCTGCCATCCGGCTGCTGGGACGGCGCGTCGCTCAGGCGCGCTTCCGCGGGATCGAGCCAATCGACCAGCGGCACGTCTTGGTCCGACGGACCAAACGCCAGGCGCTCGGTGCGCACGGAGGGGCTGCGATTCACTACTACGCAAATATGGTCGCGGTCCAGGTCGCGACTGAAGGCGTAAACGCCTTGCGCGTCGTCCGCCGCCACCGTGTGCGCGAAACCCAGTTGCAACGCCGTCAGCCGCCGATGGATCGCGATCAGCCGTTGATATTGATCGAACAGGTCCTGTTTGAACGTGACCTGCGGATCATCATACGGCTCCAGGTCCTTCCAGGTCATCGGCTGACGATCGGAGGGATCCGCCGGACCCCACATGCCGGTTTCATCTCCGTAGTAAATCATCGGCGCGCCGACATAGGTCATCTGCACCACCAGCGATTGTTTCATGCGGGTCCATTGCTCCTCGGTCGGCTTGTCAACGTTGTAACCGGGATTGTTGTCCTCGAGGCGGCTCTTGGTATTGAACGGCAAATCGGGATTCACAAAACGGGACGCCCACCGATCGGTGTCGTGGCTGTCGAGAAGATTCATCTGCACCAGCGAAATCTGAAACGGATAGACGAAAGTAAACTGTTGCAGGCGGCTGGCGAAAACGGATGGGGAAATGCCCGTGGACTGATCGACAAAGAACGACTCCATGGCCTGCGCGAACGGATATTGCATCGTGGCATCGAAGGTTTCGCCGTCGAGCCAGTTTGGAGCGATGGACCAGATTTCGCCGGAGAGATAGGCTTGGGGCTTGATGGATTTGACGAGTTTTCGCCAATCGACCCAGAAGGGCCGCGGGATGTTCTCGCAGGCATCGAGCCGGAATCCATCGACGCCGCGCGACGCATCACCATCGGGCGCCAGCCAGCGGCGGGTGACGTTCATCACCAGTTCGCGAGGGCCGTGCACCAGGCCAAGCTGGGGGTCCTTGCGGAATTCCGGCAACGCGCCGTCCGGCGACCCGCCCCAGCCCGTCCAGTGCAGCGGTTGCCAACTCGTGATCGCAAACCAGCCGGCATAGATGGAATTTCGCCCGTTTTTCTTCACGTCCTGAAACGCGTAATTCGCCGTGCCGACGTGATTGAACACGCCGTCGATGATGACCTTGAACCCCTGCCGATGCGCTTCGGCGAGAAAATCCAGGAAGAGCTTGTCGGTCTTGGTCCATTGCCAGGTGGCCGGATCGTCGGTTTCGCCGCGGAGCTGAACGATGTCGCCGGCGAACCCGAAGTGATCGTCCACGTGCCGGTAGTCGGTGGTATCGTACTTGTGCAAATCCTGGGCTTTGAAGATGGGGTTGAGATAGATGCAGTTGACGCCGAGAGTGCGAAGGTATGGCAACTCGGAGAGGATGCCCTGGAAATCGCCGCCGTATCGCCGCTTCCACACATCGTGATAGAACTCGCCTGATTCGCCGTCCAGCTTGGAAAACCATTTGCTGGTCCATCGCTGGGTGTTGGGCGGATCGTTGCTGGGATCGCCGTTGCGAAACCGCTCGGGGAAAATCTGGTACCACACGGCGTGCTCGGCCCAATCGGGCGTTTGAAACGCCGGCTGCATCTCGCAGTGATAGGCATGCGCTTGCGCATCGGTCAGAGACGAATAAAGCGTCCCATCGGCGAAATAGGCGGTCGTCGGACCGTCCACCAACTGGAACAGATAGGAAACCGGTCCGTGATCGACGCAGATCAGCCCGGCGAAATCATCGAAGCCGAAGTGCTCGCCGACCAGGTACGCGTCCTGCGATTGCCAGTGCGGAGGGCGAAGCCCTGTCCGCGTATTGTTGTCGGTCGTCCAGAGGATGGCGGCATTCTGGATATTTCCCGCCTGGGCGCGGAATCCAAGCCGCAACTGGACTGGCGAGACGACGTTGCGGTGGCGGACGTCGGAGAGGTCGTGACGGAGCAGTGAAGCAATGATCTGCCCCGGCGGCGGAGGGGGATATCGGCGGGCATCCGGGCCGATCAGCACCGCAGAATTCTTGCCGCCGAACCCGTCGGACTGTTCCAATTCGGCATCGCTGTGAGGATCGTTGACCCATTTGCCGTCGACCAGGAACTTGTAGAGGTGTACGCCTTCGGTCATGTCGACCGAGACGCTGAAGACGCCATTGTTTAGGCGGGACATGGGCGTCGCTTCCTGCGACCAGCCGTTGAAATCTCCGGCCACCGCGACGCGATGGGGTAAACCGTCGCCGATCTCATAGGAAAAGACGTGGGGATAGAGTTTGAGTTGGCTGGCAGACGTCGCGCCGGGATCGGCGGCCGGAGCGAGGGCAGGGTGGCTTGCCCAGGCCGCACATGCCAGCAGCACCATCCACACCGTCGGGCACACAGTGGTCGAATCATGTTGTGTATTCATTGGAGTTGTGGCGCGTCAATTGAAGAGAGCCGAATGGGTCTTGCCCATGGCGCGATTTCGATCCTGCGGCGAGCGTGCCTGTTGGCGCGGGCTGCGCTCAGCGCGGGGACGCCATCGCGGTGGACTCGCGCACGACGAGATGCGTGGGGAGAACTTCGGCGATGCGATCAACCTTTCCACGAATGCGTTCGATCAGCCGCTCGCACGCCAACGCGCCGGCCTCGTACAGAGGCAGGTGAACGCTGGTGAGGGAGGGATTGACGAACGCGGCCTGTTGCATGTCGTCGAAGCCGACGACGGACAATTCATTGGGGATTTTGATTCCGCGCTGACTGCAGTAATGCATGACGCCCAGCGCCATCTTGTCATTGCCGGCAAACAGCGCGGTGACATCGGGGGCGGCATCGAGGATCCGTTGTGCCGCCGCCGCCCCGCCCTGCTCGGTGAACTGGCCGTCGTCGATCCATTCCGGCATGATCTGAACGCCGGCGGCGCCGAGCCGCCGTTCGAACACTTCCTGGCGATCTCGCGCGGTCCGCACTTCCGGCGCCGCGTTGATGAAGCCGATCTTCCGGTGACCAAGCTGAAGCAGGTAATTCATGACCTGCTCGGTTCCCGCGCGATAATCGCAGACGACCGAGTCCAGACCCCATTGCTGAAGATA
>JBEKXM010000568.1:0-3276 GCA_049512115.1 Tepidisphaeraceae bacterium
AGGCCCTCGGCCGCTACCAGGACGTGGCGCGCCTGCTGACGGGCAAGGCAGATGCCACCGCCGAAGAAGGAATCGCCTGGGTGCGCGAAACCTGCCGCGAACTTAACATCCCGCCCCTCAAGGCCTACGGAATCGGCGAACCCGACGTTCCCGCCCTCATCGCCGAAGCCGCCAAGGCCAGCAGCATGAAAGCGAATCCCCTGCCGCTCACGCCGGAAGAGTTGGCCGAGGTACTGCGATTGTCGATTGCCGATTGACGATTGCTGGGATTGTCGATTTTCGATTGCCGATTGCCGATTTGCAAGAACCCGCCGGACCGCACTTTCAATCGTCAATCGTCCTTCGACAATCGGCAATTTCCTTCGTCGACTGTGCCCGAACGGTCTTTTCAATCGCCAATCGTCAATCGTCAATCGACAATTCCCTCCTGGTTATGGTTTGTGTGCAACGCATTACCTCGCAGGTATTCCATTCGACATAAAACATAATCCACGACTTCAGCAAGTAGCGTCGACCTGATGACTAGGTCCGGGATTCGTTCTCTCCTCCTGCCCAAAAGCCGCGGACCTTGGAAAGCAAGAGCGCGCTACTTGCTCCGCGCGTGCTATTGATCCACCTCTGTCTTAGGAATCAGGTCAAGGTTCAATGTGACGTGCGAGCTTTCCGAGACGTGGGCGGATTCACCTCGCAGCTCAAAGGGTTGGAGGAAATCGGAACTGGTGTAGGCGGCGTGCTCGATGCATTCCCAGGCAAATACCTTGTAATCGCCGGGGGGCACGCCCTCCATGACGAAACGTCCGAATTGGTCGGTCGACGTTGTCTTGAACAGATGCTGCTCACTGCGATGGGGTGGGTCCGGGACCAGCGCCACTGTGGCGCCGCTGTAAGGCTGCTGATCTTTTGTCACCACGCCGTCAATGGTGGCCCCATTCCGGCCGATGAGTATATCGAGCCGCGTCGGGTTTGGATAAAGATCGGTGCTCAAGCCCCGAGCGAGGACGTCGGCGCCATCCAGCCGAGCGGATTTCAAATAGTAGCTTCCACCAAGGTCGTCGACTTCAACATCGTAGTCGCCGGGGTAAACGTTTTCGAGCGCAAAACCGCCACTCGGGCTGGTCAAAGTGGAGAGTGCGGAGCCAAACACCGTGCGGCCGTTCTTCGGCAAGAGACTGACCTGAAGGGAGCGAGCTACGGAAATTCCCTCGATATGGGTACTTCCAGAAAGGTTCGTGCCCCGCACGAGTGCCACGTCGGCGTGGTCGAGGTTGGTGTCATTGACCTCGAGAAGTTGGCGACTCATCATCTGGCCACTCAAACCCTGGCCGGTGGCGTAGAGGTAATACGAGCCGGGCGTCACGTTGTACAGTTCATAGTCACCGTTCCGCTCCTGAGCGTAAAGCGGCGGAACTAAAACGCCAATCGCCGAAATGTCGCGGAGAAGAAGGAAGACCTTGATATTCTGGACGGCCCCATAAACGTGCCCGCGAATGCGCACCGTGTGGGCGGGCTGCAAGTCAATATTGGCGCCGGCGAATTCATCACCGCTACGAACCATGATGGGGGCGGCATGGACCGCCTCCAATACTCCTGGATAAAAGATCGGCAAGTACCCTAGCTCGGTTGGGGTAGTTGCCAGCCGCGTCGGCAAGTACTCCGCCAGAACAAAATGCGTGCCCTCCGCCAATCCCCAAATCCGGTACTCGCCGAGATCGTTGGTGCGAACCACCGCGCCCTTGCGCAGTTGGCGTTGACCGTTCATGTAAACAAGGTGAAGATCAGACACTACGGCGTCCGCAACGGGTGCGCCGTCCTCATCGTAAACGTGACCGGAAATGACCGCAGCCGGCGTGAGCCTGAGGGATAGGCCGGAGAGCTTCTGGCCGGGGGAAAGGGTTAGGATGACGCCCGACCCTCCCGGCGTGCGCTGGCCGTAAGGCTGCTCAATATAACCATTGCGGGTGGCGGACAATTCAAATCGCCCCGGGAAAATTCCCCTGATTTCAAATTGACCGGTGGCGTCCGTAACCGCGCCGGTGCAATGGTTGGAAGTCCCTGCCATACACAGCGTTACAACGGCCTTCCGGAGAAACTCACCCCCGCTGGCGTTGACCACCACACCTTGAACCGCGCACTCCCGGGGGTCCGATGCCGGTGTCTGAAACTGCCCCGTAGGACTGGCGAGAAAAAACAGAAGGGAGAAAAGAATTTTGAACATGGTCAAGCCTCCGGGACCAGGGAGGGTAGAGCAAGTAGCGAGGATCTGATATCCAGGTGCGCGGTTCGTTCACTCTTCTTGCCCAAAAAGCTGCGGACCTTGGAAAGCAGGACCGCGCTACTTGCTCAAAGCGATCGACGACCCGTTTCATAACCCAAATCGACCGTCCACTTTCGGCCCTCCCTTCGGCGGAACGGAGAATGTCAGAGGGTGGGGTATCCTGGGTATATAATGAAGTGGCGCGTGGTTTGCAAGCAGCTAAAAGGGAAACTATGGAACCTGATCTCACTCAAGAACGGCAGCAGGCGCACGCCTTGCTCGACATGCTGCCTGCCGACAAGCTGAATGCCGTACGGAGCCTTCTCGAAGTGATGGTGGAGCCGCTGGCGCGCTCGCTGGCCCTGGCTCCTTCGGAAGATGAACAGATCACGCCGGAGACTGCAGCGGCGCTGGATCGCTCGCGCGCTTCCCTCGTTCGGGGAGAAGGTGTTGCGCACGAAGAGGTACGGCGCGAGTTCGGTCTGAGCCGATGAGCGAAGACGACGTTCCCGAGCGGATCACAGTTATCTGGTAACCTGAAGCCCGCTCTGATCTGCGTGCGATTGATCGCGAACCGGCCATGCAGATTCTCTACTGTGTGGATCGCTACCTGGCGAGTCGCAACAGCGACGTGAAGAAGCTCAAGCCTCCGCGAACAGGCTTCCGGCTCCGTTGCGGTGACTACCGCGTCTTCTTTGATCTAAAAGACGATACCACCATCGAGATTACCGGCGTTCGGAACCGGCGCGAAGCCTACCGTTGAAACGGGGGCGCTGTGCCTGAAGGGTCTTTTCAATCGAAAATCGTCAATCGAAAATCGACAATCCTACCGATCGACAATCGTCAATCGGCAATTCCCGTGCGCCAAAGTGTCCGCTTTCGCCGGAAACGGTGCTTTTTGCTGTTGCGCCCGAATGATAATGTCCCCTTCTGTCCCGAATAGAAATGTCCCCTAAACTGAAGGCCTCTAAAGGAGGCCGAGTTGAAGAGGACGGGGATGAGTGAGCGTGAACTGAAGCGGG
>JBEKXM010000569.1:0-3273 GCA_049512115.1 Tepidisphaeraceae bacterium
TGCCGCATACGCCAGCATCCCAATGCCCACCACGTATTGATGTGCTATCACCATCAGCAGCGTAATTCCCACCATCGTGATCAGCCGCCCGATCGACCGTCTGCCCCGCAGATACCGATTCACCAGAAGCGGATACCGGAGATGGCTGACCATCAGCAGCGCCGTCCCCAGCACCACGCACGGCAACAGCGCCAAACATGCCTGCGACAAAAACGTGAACGATTGCCTCGCCAAATCCTGCTGCATCAGGATCAGCCCCGCCACCGCGCCCGCCGCTCCAGGCGACGGCAGGCCGAGAAAACTGAAATGATGTTGTTCCCCGTGCTCGTTGCTGACGTTGAATCTTGCCAGCCGGATCGCCGCGCAGCACATGTACAGCGCCGCCACCGCCCACACCAATCGCATGAGCGGCAAATCCCAGGTCGGCCCGTCCACGTGAAACATTCGCAGCGCCACAAACGCCGGCGCCAGTCCGAAGCTCACCACGTCCGCCAGGCTGTCGAGCTGTCCGCCGAAATCGGTGGTATGCCGCGCGAACCGCGCCAGCCGTCCATCCAGCGCATCGAACGCCATGGCCAGAAAGATCAGATACGCCGCCGCCGCGAAACCCCGATTCACGAAGAAAGTTCCCCACGGATCCTTCGGCAACTCTCCGCCATGCGCCACCATGGCCGCCACGTAGATCGCCCCGAACCCCGACACGGCGTTTCCCAACGTCGCCAGACTCGGAAGGAAATAGACCGACCGGATGTACGCCCGCCGCCCGTGCCGCCGCAGCCGCAGCCGCCTCTGCTCCCGCGAACGCCGCGGCCGACGCCGTTTCACGGCATGCTCCCCTAGCGCCTCCTCGGAGAACCTTTTGCCGATTCGGGTCATGCCGGCGTCTCCCGCGGCACCAGCGGCTCCAACTCCTCGCCCGCCGCCGCCTCCTCCGTGTGGATCGGTTTGCCCAACGTCGCGATCACGTCCGCCGCTCCTCGCACGTTCTGACCCACCTCCACCTGAATCCTCGGCTCAAGCCACTGGGCGATCGTCAATTCCGTCCGGCTCCCAAACTTGATCATCCCGATCCTCGCCCCGCGCTGGACAAATTCGTCCTTGACGACCGTGCACACGATCCGCCTCGCGATCATCCCCACGATCTGCTTGATCACAACGATATTTCTTCCTCCCCTCGGCTCGGCCAGCACGATGGTGTTCGATTCGTTCTGCTCCGACGCGCCCCCGTGATTCATCGCATTGATGAACTTCCCCTTCTTGTAAGCGACCAAAACCACCTTCCCATCGCAGGGGCTCCGATTGACGTGTACGTTGAACACCGACAGAAAAATCCCCACCCGCACCGCCGGGCCGCCGATCAGTTCATCATGCTCGACTTCGGTGATGTCCGAGACCTTCCCATCGGCCGGCGACACCACCGCACGCTGCTCCGCGGGAATCTTCCGCTCGGGATCCCTGAAAAACGCGAACAGCCAAATCAGCACCGGAACACAAATCAGCGCCAACGGCCAGAAAACGAGCCGCAACCCCCATGCCGTGATCGCCAGCACCAGCGACCCGATCAGCATTTCCCGCCACCCATGACGCGTCAGCGGAACCATCACTTCAACCTAGACCCCACCCCCCGCGATGTCAACGAATCCACCCTCCGTCCGCCGCCTCCCCCCTCTGGTTATCGCTGCGCCAGCGATACCTGCCCCCGAGTCGGCGCGCCGGCAGCTTGCGCATGGACCACCGCCGCCGGGCTGGTGAGCGTCGGCGAATCATCCGGCAATTGCCTCGGCACCAGTGCCCAGCAAATCAGGCCGGCCGCAGCGATCCAAAGCACAAAACAAAGCGCAACAATAATCCCGCGATCAAATGAAAAGAAATGCATAGCCCGGACCTCCATGTCCGACACGACCAAAGGGCGTTCATCCATGAACTGGTCAAAGGATACCACACATCACCAGGGGGTCAACGGGTCGGACAAACACTACCCGGCGATGCCTAACCGGCAGCTATTCGCCCACATCCTCTTCCATGGCTGATAATAGTCGGTCCAGCGCATCTTCGACAAAATCCCTCGGAGCATGTCCCGCATACGAGGCGGAACGCTCCCGCCAGTCAATCTGACGGACGGCATCGCAAAACAGCACGCCTTCCCCCGCTGGGTTGTCCCGCGTTGGCTCAATCGTGCCCGTTGGTATGTACTTGACGTTCCCGTACCGCGGATGCGATTGGTGCTTAAATTTGCTCGTGCCGATCAATACGATGGCCATGCCGGTCTTCCGGCTGTAACTCACGGGGCTCATGACCAGGGCAAAGTGGGGCCCGGCAGTTTCCTGGCCGGCCGATGGGGATGCGTTAAAGTGGATGAAATCGCCGCGCCTTGGGAAATACGTGCGATGGCTCACGCGCTCTCCCTGCCCGCCCGTGGAAAATCCAATTCCGTGGGTGGCCTGGCATAGTTCTTCAAAATGTCCTTGAGCTTGTAACGGCTGCGCCGACGCCCTGGGGTGTCGGCGATTTTGAGATGGTCGATCTCCAGCGTGGCTCCATCGACTATCGCCCGCTCAGTGGCGAACGTCTTGGGAATCCGAAGTCCCAGGCTGTTACCCCATTTACGCACCTTCACGAGGGTTGCCATGTCGAATTTCCTTCAGTTATACAGAATTATACATCCCCTATCGGACGCAAGCAACTTCGTCTTTAGAAGTTCTGGTTGACACCCCCTCACCTCTTAAAAAACGTCTTCCCCCTCACGTTGTACTTGCTCAGCCGATTGTTCACATATAAACCTTCCAGCAAGAACTCTCCCACGCTTGCCAGCATGGCCGGGTCGCCGCAGTCCAATTCCATCTCCTTGGCCAACTGCGCCGTCGCCTGCGGCAGGCCTTTGATCGCCTTCATGTTCGCCGCGAATTCCTCCGCCGACAGATCGTCCCCCGCCGGAAACGTCAAATTCCCCTTGAACTGTTCCGTGATCGAATCATATCCCTCGGCCTCGCCATATTTCCCGAACACCGCCTTCACCGCTTCGCCCACCAACGCCCGGATCAGCTTGTCCTCCGCCCCTTCCTCTTCCGCCAGGGTCATCTCGATCTTCCCGCGGCAACTGGCGACCAGATAATTCAGGTCGCACACCCGCGGCACCACGCGCTTCTCCCCCGTCGCCAGTCCCCTCCGCTCCGCGTTGCTCACGACCGTCTCCAGGTTCGCGATGCTCGTCCGCACCGACACTCCCGACGCCTGCGAAACGTGCGGGCTGCTCCGCGCCAGCCGAACCACCTC
>JBEKXM010000570.1:0-3271 GCA_049512115.1 Tepidisphaeraceae bacterium
GAGGCCGTTGCCCAAGACGATGAGCATTCCGCCGCATCGGGGGAACTGGAGTTCGATTTTGACGAAGAGCCGTCGAAAGAGCCGACGTCAAACGACAGGCCGGGGTGAGATGCTAAATCCGAAATCCGAAATCCGAATGACGAATCAAATCCGAAACCAGAATGACGAATGGGTCTTCATTCGGCCATTCGGATTTTGGGCTTGATTCGTCATTCGGATTTCGGGTTTCGGGTTTCGGCTTTTATACTTCACCACTATGTCTCACTCACAGCAGGTTCTCGATCGCGCCACGAAGGTTTTGATCGGCAATTACGCCCGCCAGCCGGTTGTGATGGCGCGCGGACGCGGGTCGGACCTCTGGGACGCCGACGGCAAGCAATACCTGGATCTGTTCGCCGGGTTCGGCGGGGCGATCCTGGGGCATTGCCATCCCGCCCTCATCGACGCCGCCACGACGCAGATGGGCAAACTCTGGCATGTCGGCAATACGTATCACACCGAGCCGCAGGTTGAATTCGCCGAGCGATTGAATCGCTGCGCGTTCACCGGCCAGGCGTTTTTCTGCCACAGCGGCCTGGAGGCCAACGAGGCGGCGTGCAAGCTGGCGCGCCTCCGCGGCCAGGAATTTTCGCCCAAGCGATGGAAGATCGTCTCCCTCAGCAAAAGCTTTCATGGTCGCTCGCTGGCCATGATCGCCGCCACCGGCAATCCCGCCATCGGACAGGGATTCGGGCCGGAAGTCCCGGGATTTGTCCATGTCGAACCCGGCGGCATCGAAGCCCTGGAAAAATCGCTCGTTCCCGAGGTTGCCGGCATCATCATGGAGCCGATCCAGGGCGAAGGCGGCGTGAATCTCTATCCGCCCGATTATGCCACCAACGTGCGCCGGCTCTGCGACGATCGCTCGCTGACGCTGATATTTGACGAAGTCTGGACCGGCTGCGGGCGCACGGGACGCTGGTTTGGATATCAACATTTTCAATCGCCAAGCGGCGTGGAAGGCTTCGCCTCCACCAACGCCGTCGAGCCGGACATTCTCACCCTGGGTAAAGCCATCGGCGGCGGATTGCCCGTCGGGGCGATGTTCGCCAAGCCCGACACCGCCAAGCGCCTCGTCCCCGGCAAACATGGCTGCACGCTCGGGGGCAACGCCGTCTGCATGGCCGTCGCGCGCACCATATTCGACGTGATCGAGCGCGACCGGCTTCTGGCACACGCCGCCGCCCTCGGTGAACACGCCATCGCCCGGCTGCGGAATGAAAAATCCATCAGCGCCAAGGTGCAGGACGTTCGCGGCCGGGGACTGATGCTCGGCATCGAATTGAACGCACCGCCGCAAAAGCTCGTCGAATGCGGCCTGGACCACGGCATCATCATCAATTTGACCGCCCAAAAGGTGATCCGGCTCGCCCCCGCGCTGACGATCTCGGCCGAACAATGGGATCGCGGCCTCGACGCGCTGATCAAAACCATTCAGAGCGTTTGATGAAAATGCAATCCTCCGTTTCTGCACGTTACCGGGTGCGCGACACATTCTGCGATCGTTCTTCTTCCCCTCCCCTGGTACTCCAGGGGAGGGGAAGGGTGGGGGTTTCCCGGGCCAATCGAACTTCGACCCCCACCCCAACCCTCCCCCTGTGTACATGGGGAGGGGGTAATTGTTTGCAGCGCGTGACACGCACCCGATGTTTCCGCGCCGTTCTTCGTTTGTTCGGATGCATTTTGTTTCTTGCGATGATCGCGTGCGGTGGCCGTTCGCAACCGCCGTTGCAGAGCGTGAGTCCCGTTGCTGCGCCGCCAGCCGCCGCATCGGACGCCAATCCGCCTTCGTCCGGCGGTGGAATTATTACCGGCGCGATATATCGCCTTCAGATGCCCTTCGGCGCCAACAGCCGCGACGATTCGTTTTGGAAGCTCCTGGATGAGGACGTGGTCGACGTTCCGACGAACCTGAACTTGAACCGCAATGGCCTGCGCGTCGGGCGCGGCTGGGTCGCGGATTGGCCGGAGTATCTGAAGCTACTCATCGCGGAATCCGCCATCAAGATCGAGGAAATCGACTACGCCGCCGGGTGGTCATTCGAAGATGCCCTCCAGCCGATGTCGGGCGTCTTGCCCGAGGAATTGCTCTTCATTTACGACGATCACGGCCTGACCATGCGATCTTTCGACGATTGCCAGAACCTGCTCTCGCTGAAGTTTCAATGGGTGCCGCGAAAACCTGGGACGATCCGCCTGACGATCTGTCCTGTGATCGAGGCCTGGCGCACGCGCAGGGATTACTCCCTGAGCGACGATCCGCCCGAGGCCAAATATCTCGAACGCCTCAATTACTACGATCTGCACTTTCGCGCCGACGTCGCCCCCGGCGAGTTCCTGGCGCTGGGAACTTCCACGGCGACCGAAGACCCTAATCGCGTGGGCAGCCGGTTCTTGACACGCGATGGGCCAAACCAAAGATATGAACAGGTATTGATTCTGGTCGGGCAATCCGTGCCGATGAAGGGAATGAAAAACCGCGCGGCCGCCCCGGCCACCACGCAATCCGCAAAAGGATCTTAACCATGTCCAACATTACCGCGGCGCGGGATTTCGGCGTGCAGAGCTACTGCTTTCGCAACTTCAAGGACAATTCAAAAGTCGCCGAGCTGACCAAAAAGATCGGCGTGAGGAAGATCGAACTCTGCGGTTTACATGCGGATTTCGACGACGTCGACGCGTTCAAGAAAGTGCTGGGCATCTACCGCGCCGCCGGAGTCGAGGTCGTTTCCATCGGCGTGCAGACGTTCGTCGGCGACGCCGCCCGCGAAAGAAAATGGTTCCAATGCGCCCAGGCCGCCGGCGCCAAACATATCTCCGCCCATTTCACCGTCGCCACCTTCCAGGAAGCCGTCCCCGCCGCCGCTCGACTCTGCGAGGAATTCAACGTTCGCATCGGCGTTCATTGCCACGGCGGATATATGTTCGGCGGATCGGCCGATGTCCTGGAACATCTTTTCAAACTCGGCGGACCGAAGATCGGACTCAATCTGGATACCGCCTGGTGCATGCAACTCGGCCCCTATGGCAATCCGGTCCAATGGGTGCGGGAAAAATTCAAAGGCAAAATCTTCGGCGTCCATTACAAGGATTTCGTCTTCGACCGGCGCGGTCAATGGTCCGATACGATCGTCGGGGAAGGCAATCTCGACTTGCCCGCGTTCGTTCGAGCGTTGGAAGAAACCGGATTCGACGGCATGGCCGTGATCGAATACGAGGCCGATCCTGAAAA
>JBEKXM010000571.1:0-3264 GCA_049512115.1 Tepidisphaeraceae bacterium
ACGTGGGCGCCGGATCGGGGCGATGGATTCGGTTCTTATCGCAGCGATTTTCGCCGGCGGTTCTGATGGGGATCGATTTCACGGCCGCGTCGATCGAATTGCTGAAACGCCGGTATGCCGATGGTCCGCGGATCAAGATGGCGTTCCGAACGGCGGACCTGACCGATCCATTGCTGGACCTGGGGGAGAAGTTCGACCTGATCAACGTCATGAACGTGCTGTTCCATATTCCCGAAGCGGACCGGTTCGCGGCGGCGATGAAAAACCTGTCGAACCATCTGGCTCCCGGCGGCCGGATCGTGACGAGCGAATACATGCCGCGCGGATCGATGCGAACGAATTGGATGCTGGTGCGGAGCCGTTACGAGATGGAAAGCGCCGCGGCGGCGGTGGGATTGCGGATCGCGGCGATCCGGGCGTCGTGCGTGTACAGCAACGACCCGATGGGAATCGACGGCCCCGACGCGGGCCTCCGGCAACAGTTCAACGCCGTCCGATCGGGGATGAATCAGAGCCTGGCCATGCAGATGAACGACCAGCTTCGCCAGTTCTTCACGCGATTTTTGACGGACGTGGAGTTGTCGGTGCTGAACTTCTGCAAGGAGCGGATGGCCGAGGTGGACATGCCGAGCCAGAAGCTGGTGGTGCTGGCGGCGGCGTGAAGGGGAAATTCCGATTGCCTATTGCCTATTGCCTATTGCCTATTGAAGAAAAGACCGATTTGGCTCTCCTCTTTTCCAATAGGCAATTGGCAATAGGCAATTGGAAATCACTTGGCCCCAACATTTCAGTGCAGGCTCGCGAGCTTCTCCACGACTGTAAACAGGGCCTGGGTCCCATCTTTTCCGTGACCTGCGGCCTGGGCGGCGGTGAAAAGCTGGTGGGCCAGGCTGGCGGCGGGAAGAGAAATGTTGGATTCGCAGGCGGACTGCAAGATCAATCGCAAATCCTTCTGTTGAAGACTGATGGTAAATCCAGGGCGGAAATCGCCGGCGATCATGCGCGGGCCGAGGTTGGCCAATTGCCATGACCCGGCGGCGCCGGCGCTCAGGGCGGCGATGGTTTTTTCGAGGTTCAAACCGTTTTCCTTGGCAAAGGTCAGCGCTTCGCAGACGGCGAGGTTGGTGACGCTGACGAGGATTTGGTTGACGAGCTTGGTAAGCTGGCCGGTTCCGCTGGGGCCGCAATAGGTGATGGTGTTGCCGAGAATACGGAGGATGGGTTCAACGCGTTCGAAGGCGGTGGGATCGCCGCCGGCCATGATGGAGAGGGTTCCGTTGCGTGCCCCGACGTCGCCGCCGCTGACGGGTGCGTCGATGAAATGGGCGCCCTGCTTGGCCAATTCGTCGGCAAGCTGACGGGTGGCGGTGGGTGAAATGGTTGAATGATCGACGACGATCAAACCGCGACGAGCGCTGGCGGCGATGCCGTCATCGCCGCGAACCACGGCCTCCACGTCGCGGGTGTCGGTGACGCAGATAAAGACGACGTTGCTTTCGGCGGCCACGCCGGCGGGGGTATCGAGAAATCGGGCGCCGCGGGCCATCAGGCGTGAAGCTTTGGATTTCGTGCGGGAATGGACGGCCAGGGGATATCTGGCATCCATGAGCCGCCAAGCCATGGGAGCGCCCATGATCCCCAAACCGATGAAACCGAGCCGGGTGTCCATGAGACGCTATTTGTGCATTAAGACGAGCAAAATGACAAGGATAATATCGAGGAAAATGGCGGCGCCGGCGACCCAGGCGAGGATCAATGCCTGGGGCGTTTTCCACGGATTGTCACGGGAGGGGATGGGACTGGGGACAAGATCGACGGTTTTGCCGGTCTCCTCGATCTTGGCCAAAGATTCCAAATCGACGGCTCGGCGGGCGAATTTCGGGGCTTCGTTTTTCTGCACCAGGCGCAGGTCTTCCAGCATCTGTTCGGTGGATTGGTAGCGGTCCTCGCGGCGTTTGGCCATGGCAACGTCGATGATCTCGCCGACCCCGGCGGAAAGGGCGGTGTTGACGTGATCGGCGGGGACGAGGGGCTGTTTGAGATGCTGATGCATGACGGCGGCGGGAGTTTCGCCCTCGAACGGGGGCCGGCCGGTCACGAGGTGATACAAGGTCGCGCCCAGGGAGTAGATGTCGGCGCGGAAGTCGATGTCCATGTCGCCGCGGATTTGTTCGGGGCTGATGTAATACGGCGTGCCGTAGGCCTTGCCCGCCTCCAATCCGGCGGCGCGCTTGTCGTCGATCTGCCTGGCCAAGCCCAGATCGGTCAGCTTGGCGACGCCGAGCGGGGTAAGGATGATGTTCTTGGGCTTGACGTCGCGATGAATCAAACCGCGGCGATGGGCATGGGCGAGTGCGTCGGCTATTTGTATTCCGATATCCAGAGCCTCGGCTTCGGAAAAGCTCTTGCCTTCGCCCTGGGGAGGGGAGGCCATCAGGTCATACAGGGTCTTGCCCTCGACGAATTCCATGACGAAATAATGGAACCCATCGGGGGATTCACCGACGTCGATGGCCTGCACGATGTTGTTATGGCTGAGCTTCGCCGCCGCCTTGCCCTCCTTGTAAAAGCGTTCGACGAAATCGCGGTTGTCGCTCATCTTCTTGGGAAGAATCTTGACGGCGACAATGCGATCCAGGGAAATCTGCCGAGCACTGTAGACCCAGGCCATCGCGCCCTTGCCAACCTCTTTGATCAATTCATAACCGGGGATTCGGCTGGACTTGCCGTCGATAATCACCTGCCGAACCCGCTTGGCCTGATTGACGGTCAGGAAATTAAGTTCGACCAGGAGATCGCTGAGGCTGCGTGCGTTGGGATCGGAGGCCTGCTTCTGGTGCTCGCGGCAAAACTCCACTTCGGAGCGAGTCACCAAGCCCATGTCGACCGCGAGCTTGCCGACTTCGGTGTCCAGATTGGAAGACGAAAGGACGCCTTTGTCGGAGGAACCAGCGGCTTCATTCGGTGTGCGCGACATAGCCGGTGTATCTTCCGCAGGTCAAGCCCGCTCACCCCGGCGTGCCCAACGCTCCGAGCCTCCGAAAACAAGGCACTTCAACTGCTAAAACCTAGGCCACAGATCGGGGGGTGTCAAGTTTTTATCGGGCAATTGTGGCGTGCTCCGAAGAGAAAATTTCCAAGGAAGGGATAATGTCGGATTAAATGGGCTGAATAGGTGAGAGGCGCTGGTCGATATTTGCCGGCGCCTTATCGGACGAGGCGGGAACATGCCGGTGAAATTCAACCCATATTTGCAATCATCGC
>JBEKXM010000572.1:0-4875 GCA_049512115.1 Tepidisphaeraceae bacterium
TTGGTCAAATGTCAGCCATGGTGTCGAAGAACTCGTGGTCGGAGTTGTAGCCGCCTTCGCCTTTGTAGACATGCTTGAAATCCGCGGCAAATTCGATGGCCGTGATCCACTTGACCATCTTGAAGCCGAGCTGGTTCTCCACGCGCAGACGGAGCGGGGCGCCGTGAACGTCGTTGAGCGGCTTGAAGTTCATCTCGTAAGCCAGCAGCGTTTGGGGATGGCGGACGTTGGCGATGCTGTGAGTGTCGTAATACTGGCCGCCCTCGAGTCCCTCGCCAAAGGAGTAGAAGATCACGGCCTTCACGTTTGGTTTTGGCCGCACGATCTTCATCAGCTCGACCATCGGCACGCCTGCCCATTGGGCGATCCCGGACCAGCCTTGGATGCAGTGGTGCAGCGTGATCTGGCTTCGCTTGGCCATCGCATGCAGTTCGTCAAGCGACAATTCGACGGGATTCTCCACCAGGCCGTACACCCTCAACCGGTAATCCTTGAAATGATTGGCGGCAAGCGTCTTCCATTCGTCGGAGGTGGGCAGTTTGCCATTGGGCCAAAAGAAGGGCGAGATGTCTTCGACCGTGTATTCAGCCTTGGGCGCATGCCGGGCGAGCAAGAGTTCAAGAACCGGATTCACCACTGCGTTGCCCACGCGCTGGATGGCCCGCGGGAACAGCCACGTCGCCCAATTGGCCATGACGTTCAGCAGGAACAGGATCACCAGCCCGGTCAGGCCGATGTACATTCCGAACCGCAGCAGATCGTCCGTGCCGATGACGATGTGATTCATGTTCCGTGCGAAGCCGGTGACGAACACCATCGTGACGTGAGCGATGACGAACGCGACGTAGGCACATAGCACGAGAAAATGAATAGATCGGCCGATCTGCCGATTGCCGGGCAGATGGCGATACCAACTGAACCGATTGACCAGCGCCGGGGACATGGACGGCCCGGTAAGAATCGAGAGCGGCGCCAGGATGAAGATCACGCCGAAATAACTGAGTTGCTGAAGCGCGTTGTATTGGAAGAATCCGTTTGGCTCCGGCGGGAAGTGGAACGTGGCGTAATGGACAAACACGGCCCAGGCATCCGGGAATACGTGCCAGGAGGTTGGTACGATCCGCCGCCAGTGATTCGTGGCAAACAGCAGAGTGATATAAACGGCGCCGTTGAGCACCCAGAACAGTGCGCTGACGAAGTGCCAGTGTCGGGCCAATCCCAGCGTGTGCCGGCCGCCGGGCAGGCCCACCCAGGGCGTCAGATAGCGCGCATCGTCTTTGGCGGTGTAAAGTTGATCGAGCGGAACCTGCACCGGCGTGAAGCGAACCCATTCGCTGCCGGGGGTGCAATGCACGTTCCAGTAAAGTCGCGGGTGATCCATCAGGATTTGCAGGCCGCTACGGGCGAGCAAGACCATGAACAGCAGGTTGATATAGTGCGTGATCCCGATCCAGGCGGGGAATCCGTAGGGCTGGGTGGCCGTGGCCGGCGTAATCTCATGAACGGCGGGGACCGGCGGCAGGCCGGCCGTCAGCCATTGCACGTACGCCGCGATCACCAGCAGAGCGATGGGCACGACCAGCGGCAGAAGGGTCGTGAGACGAATCCATGGCGCCACCGCCACGCGCGGCGAGTTCGTGGCTTGCCGTGCTTCCATTTCCCGAATCATGGTGCACCTCGTTTCTTGCGGCGAGTTCGTGGCTTGCCGTGCTTCCATTTCCCGAATCATGGTGCACCTCGTTTCTTGCCCTGGTCAGGGAATTATTTGAGCGACAAAGCGTCCTCGCGTCTGGCGCTGAAAGCGAGAACAATCAAGCACAGGATCGCAAAGGCTGAAAGCAATACAAAACCCATGGTGTAGCTTCCGGTCGACTTGTGGATCGCGCCCAGAAGGAGGGGCGGGAAAAACCCGCCCAATCCGCCCGCCGCGCCGACCAAGCCGGTGACGCTGCCGACGGTCTTGGGAAAATGTTGCGGGACCAGTTTGAAGACGGCGCCGTTGCCCAAGCCGATGGCGGCGGCCATGCCGAGCGCGCCGATGGTGAACGTGATTATCAAGGGGCAGGCCATAAATATGGCGAACAAAGCGATTGCGGGAAAGATAAAAGCGAGGATGGGTCTTCCGCCGGCACGGTCGGCCAGCCACCCCCCCAGCGGCCGCAGGATCGTGGCCAGAACGATGAATCCAGCGGTGCGGAAGCCCGCGTCCACCTTCGTCAGACCAAAAACTTCGGTCAAGAAGATCGGCAACGACAGGCCCATGGCCACGAATCCGCCGAAAGTCAGAAAGTAGTACAAGCTGAGCACCCACGATTGCGACCGCGCCAGAGGCCGGATGAAATCGCCCCAGCTCTTTGCGAGCCCTTGCCGGGGTGCATCCCGCGCCAAAATAAGGAACGCCGTCAGAACTGTCGCCGCCGCCACGCCCCAGATCCAGAATCCCCATCGGTATCCCAGCACCGCGGCGACGACCGGCGATCCGAACGCCGCCGCCGCCTGTCCGATGTTTCCAACTCCATAAGCTCCCAGGGCCATCCCCTGCTTTTCGGGCGGATACCACGGACTGACGAATCCGACGCCGACGGAAAAGCTCGCCAACCCAATGCCGACCAGGAATCCGCACGCCAGGAGCAGGGGAAATGTGGTCACGTAACCGAGCAAGACGATCGACAAGATGGAGAGAATCATCGTCGCCGCAAAGACGCCGCGGCCGCCGAATCGATCGGTGAGGATACCCAGCGGGATTCGGCCGATGCTGCCCAGCAAAACTGGAAACGCGATGGCCAGCCATTGCTGCTGCTCGGTCAGATGCAACGTTTTGCGGACTTCGGGCATCATGGCCGAAAGCGAACCGTAGCCGGCGAAGCAGACCGCAAAGGCCAACGTGGCAAGGGCCAGTTGCAACGCATTTCCCGCGGGCGGGGAGCGCTGGGCGAGGGGGATTGGCGGATGGGCGAGTGATTGGGTCGTCATGCGCGCCGCTCCATAACCGCAGATCACCCGCAAACCCGGCGATAAAGTGATTCGTACATCGGCACGATCACGTCAGCCGAGAAATACCGCCGAGCGCGGATTTGCGCGGCCTGGCCCATCTCTTGGCGGCGGCCAGCGTCCTGAATAAGACCCTGGAGCGCTTGGGTTAAGCCGTCCGCGTCGCCCGGCGGGGCCAGAAGCCCGGTGACGTTGTCTTCCACCACTTCCGGGATTCCGCCCACCCGCGTGGAAACGCTCGGGCAGCCAAAGCACATCGATTCCAGAATCCCCATGCAAAAACTCTCCATGTCGGAGGTGTACAGCGCCAGATCGGCCACTTGCAGATAGTCCTCGATTTCGCTGACTTTATGGCGGACGATGATGCGATCCACCAGCCCCAGCCGCTGCACCTCGTACTGGAACGGCGAAAAATCCTCGCCCGCCAGAATCACCAGCTTGAACGACTCGCGCGGCCGGATGCGGGCGACCGTTTCCAGAAGCAGATCGATTCTCTTTACCGGCCGAAGATTCGAGCAGTGCAGCACCAATACTTCGTCGCGTAAACCCAATTCCTGGCGAACTTGCTGGGGCGATCGCCTGGCCGGGCGCGGCGAAAAGAAATTGTGAATCATCTCAATAGGCCGGTCGATGGCAAAAAGACCGAGCGTTTCGCGGCGCAGATAGCTTGAAACGGCGGTGATCGCATCGGAGCATTCCAGGGCATGACGAATGGCCGGGCCGTAATCCGCGTCGCGGCCCAGCAGCGTCGTATCCGTGCCGTGGAGCGTCGTCACCAAACGCGGCCGCCCATCGGCCCCAAGCATCGAGCGCGCCAGGATCGCCGCGGTGGCGTGCGGAACGGCGTAATGAACGTGCAGAACGTCCAAGTGAAAATCGCGGCTTACCTCCGCCATCTTCACCGACAACGGCAGCGTGTAATCCGGGTATTTGAACAGCCCATAATCCGTGATTCCCACCCGATGAAACCGGATCGGCGATTCACCGGCGGGCAGGCGAAACGGGCGCTGATAACTGATGAAATGCACCTCGTGTCCGTGGCGGACCAGTTCCTCGCCCAAGGCCGACGCCAATACGCCGCTCCCGCCCACGGTGGGATGACAGGTGATTCCGATCTTGAGGGGGTTTTCGCTCGGCATGTCAGAAGCTTCTCGCCCCCCTGCCGAGCCGTGCCAGCAAATCCACAACAATGGGATCGCTGGAAAAGAGCGGAATCGCGTACTCGATACCCGCGCTCAAGCCATGCAACTTGGCGCGCGTCAACTGAAGTTGCCGATAATCGCGGGTGGCGGACTGTGAGGCATGCGCCGCCATCGCCGCGGTCCATGCAGCCAGAACCTCCGCTTCGGAGACGTCGATCAACAGCGGCGTGACGTCTTTCGGCTCCGCTTCAGCCATAATCGCATAATGAAGCAGGAGATCGATCGCGTGGGCCGCGTGTCCGCGCAATTCCTCGAATCCACCGTAGCGCGCCAAGCGAGCGGCATCGCGCACGATACGACCCAGCTTCGGGTGGTCCGGATGCTGATTCTCGATCAGACTTGGGGCCAGAACGATTCCGGGGCGGACGGCGCGGATAATTTGCGCCAGCGCGATCGCGTGCCGGGCGCGGATTTCCAGCCGGGCATCTCCGTCCAGTTCAATGAACCGGACGGTCGCGCCGAGAATCTTCGCGGACTTTTCAGCTTCAATCGCGCGCAGCTCCGGCGTTCCATGGCTGGCGGCTTCGCCGCGCGAGCAGACCACGAAATGCGCCGCCCGACCCGCGCGGGTTTCCTTGGCGACGACGCCCCCGCAGGCGAATTCGATGTCGTCCGGGTGGGCGCCGAAGGCCAGCAACGGCGCGAGCTTAGGCGAGTTCGGTGTAGGCTTCATTGGGACGAT
>JBEKXM010000573.1:0-3236 GCA_049512115.1 Tepidisphaeraceae bacterium
GGCTTTTAGCAGGCCGTCGAGGCCGCGGAGAATCTGCATCGTGCTGGGAGTATATCGGATGGGGGCGGGCGGGGACCGGGGGGAATAAAGTTGGAACGTTCTCGGACGAAACCCTCGGATGGCCATCCGAGGGCTTGGGCAATGTCCGCGTCGGCGCGGAATGCTTGGGCAAACGTCGTGAATTGGAAGCGTCGCGCGATACGTGGACGCCCGCCGTCATTCGGCGGCTCTCTGGGCCAGATCGGAGACGACGGCGATATTTTGAGCCAATTCCTGCGAAAGTTGGTGCCGAGCGCGCAGGTAATCAACGGAGTTGTATGAGATCCACACCTCGGCGGCGGTGTCCTCCCAGATCGACAGCTTCAGGGGCAGATCGAGGGCGATGCACGGCGCGGCGACCATCAGGGGCGTGCCGGCCTTGGGACTGCCAAAGATCAGCAGTTTTGTGGGGAGCATCTTCATGCCAACCTTCTGGGCCTCGCCGCTGTGATCAACGATCGCGAAGACCGTGACTCCGCGGCTGCGGAACATCGCCTGCAATCGTCCAACGGTCTGGTCGACCGAATGATCGCTGGGACGATCGACTATTCCAGCGTGTTCCTGCAATTCCATGGGTTTGCTCCCAAGTGCGGGTGAAGGAGTCCTCAGATGTACCAAAACCAGGTAGAGCGCCATGATCAGGCCGACAAACGCCAGGGTTACGGCGACGGCGATCGCCATTCTTGAAGGACGGTTGAAAATGGAACGGCCGTCTCTCAGGCTCCGAACGAGATGGACATGATGCGCTGTGGCCGCAGCATTGACGAGGACGCCGATGACAAGGAGGGCGACGCCAAACCAGATGGAAACGCCGAACGGCTGCGGTTGCGATTCTCCCCGAACTGCTTGGATTTCCTGGAGGAACAACCCAAAGCGGGCCAGAATGAATCCGAACCCCATCAGTGCCAGACCGGTGCGAATCCAGGCGAGAAACGTCCGTTCCGCGGCGAGATACACGCGAGGATCGGTCGTCGGCGCTTGGCCCACGACGTTCCCTGCTCGGCGATCCATGGGATGGGAGATTTCCATGCGGACGCTCCACTGGATATTGCAACATGGAAATCACATCCAGACAACGGACAGAATTGGTGGATTTGCGCTAACTTGTAACGTTCTGGGACGAAACCCTCGGATGGCCATCCGAGGGCTTTATTGACAGGGTTTGGCATCGTCATAGAGTTGAATGCAGGGCATTTCTGTTCTGGATGCACTTTCAGCGAGGGTGCGGCGAAGGTGAGTGGCGAGCGTTCATTTCGGTTGGCGAAACCCATCATTTCATTGGCATGGTCCGTAGGGGTGGTGTCGGTGATGTTGGCAACGCCAGCTCGGGCAAAACAGTTCTTCGACCATGCGGAAAGCCTCGTTGCGTGCACGAATATTACGGAGAAGTACGCGATCTCGATTGAGCGGCCAGGAACGGAATTTGAAGTGCGGGGCAGCATCCGGCTGAGCAGCGGGCTTATTTACGTGCGCGTGCTGGACGCGAGCGGGGCGGTCAAAACCTCATTCTCGGCTCAAGGGTTTGAGGGAAGGGGAACGGCGGTGAAGCTCGACCCTGGGAACTATACCGTGGAAATACGGGCCGAGAATGCGGTGGGCAACTGGCATCTGGAAGGTGATGACTCGTCGATTGAACTTCGTCCAGCTCAATTTGCCGGCGGCGCGCTCATGATACTGGTGGGACTGGGCGCGGCAGCAATGGCGAAATGGGTGTGGCGGATCCAGTGGCGGTGGCTGTGGTGTGGCGCGCTGTTGTGGGCGATTGCGGTGGCGGTGAAATTCCTGATCGCGATCCCGCTGAATGGGCCGTTGCTGGGGGCCTTGCAGAAGCACCTGCCGAAGCCGCTGTATCTGACTCTGGGTTCGAGCTACATCGGCCTGCTCACCGGAGTAACGGAGGTAGCGATCACGCTGGCGGCCGGCATGGTTTGGCGGCGGTTGGCGTCAGATGTCCGGCGTGCGGTCGGGATCGGATTAGGGGCCGGAGCAATTGAGGCGGTTTTGCTTGGACTGTCGGTGATGGCCGGAAACGTGGCGATGGCCGCCCAAGGGATGAGCCTTCCGACGGTTACGGCCACCACGATCTTGGCTCCGACGTTGGAGCGGATAATGGTGATTCCTTGTCATGCAGTAGTCCGGGCCATGGCCCTGTTCACGGTTGCGTCGGGGCGCTGGTGGTGGTTCTGGGGCGGCTTCGCCTTTTTCAGCGCGATTGACGGACTGGCCGGATTTTACTACCTGATGAATTGGGTCAACACGGTCAATCCGTGGTTGCTGGAACTGCCCTTAATCGTGTTTCCGATCATATCGATCCCGCTTCTGCGATACCTGTGGCGGCATTGGGCGACCGCGACGACGGATTGAATATTGAAGCGATTGGGATTTCCCAGGGAGTAAACTCCCTGGGCTTTGGAGGCAGATCAATTACTGCGCGGCGCCGGCCATGGGCTCGGGACCGAAGATCGCGGGCAAAGCGGGGACATGAGAGGGATGTCTGGATTTGGGGGCGCTGGTCACGTCCAGAATCAGGGCGAATAGCCAGAGGATGAGAATCGAGAAAAAGGCCATGGAGATTTGCCAGGCGCCCATCGACGGATATGCCACTGCCAGGGCGCCCATGGCTTCGACAACCCAAAGGTGCAGGGCATAGACGGGCAGGCTCTTGCGGCCGAGGGTTTGAACGAACGCGGCGGCGGAGGTCTCGGCAATATACGGCCAGAGAATGTCAGTCGTGGTGATGATGGCGAAGATGATGCTCAGGTAACGCAAGGCTTCGGGGGTTGAAAGGGGAACCTTGACGAAGGCGATGCCAAAACTCAATTGCGGCATGCCCCACTGATAGCTGTATTCCATGACAAAGAGACAAGCGGCGAGGAGCCAGGAACCGGCGGCCAGAAGGGATTTGGCCCGGTTGGTCAAAGCGTTATAGCGTGGCCAGGCGTAGCCGACGAGCAGGCCGAGGACGAAGATGGCTTGCCAGAGGATCGGGGGGAAGTTCTCGTGTTGGGCCGGGGCGAGGAACCAGGGATGCCACAGTCCCCAGGTGAAAACGGAGACACTGGAGGCGAGGACGGGGATCCAGCCCCATTTTCCGCGGAGGGTTTGCATCAGGAAGGGGGAGAGGGCGATCATGATGACGTAAAACGGCAGGAGATCGCCGCCCTCTCTGAGCAATAAGATGTCTCGCAGAAGGGGGA
>JBEKXM010000574.1:0-3232 GCA_049512115.1 Tepidisphaeraceae bacterium
GCAGCGGTTTCATGGTCCTGGAAAAAATCAAGTCGAAAAAGCTCCGCAATGCCAAACCGTTCGTCATCATGATCACCGGCAACCTGGGCGCCAGGCACAAGTTATACGCCGAGAGCCAGGGCGTCAGCGAATACTTCACCAAGCCGGTCAAGATGGACAAGCTGATCGCCACCGCCGAAAAGCTCCTGGCCCCGCCCCCGGCGACATAATCCAAATCCGCATGCAAGAAACAAAGCCCCCCGAACCTGATCCCTGGCCCGTGGGCTGGGAATCCCACCGCAACCACGAGATCGTCTACACCGCCCTCAATACCACCCCCGCCCAGCGATTCGCCTGGCTTGAGGAGATGCTGGAACTGCTGCGTCCCCAGATGCCGGAACTGCTGAAAGCCCGCGAAAATGACCCGGATCGGAAGTACAAGGATCGCTGAATGTTGTCGATCATTGGCCTCGGTCGAACACGCTGAGACAACCAGCGACATAGCCTTGATAAAATGGAACCACGAAGCGCCGCCAATTCAACCATGGCTAATCGCTCCATAGAGCAAACGATGCAGCTCGCCTTCGCGAGCTACCAGGCCGGGAAACTCGCCGAGGCCCAGCGGCTGTGCGCCCAGGCACTGGCCCAGCGTCCGGACCATCCCGATGCCCTGCATCTTCTGGCAGGAATTGCCGCCCAGACCAAACAACCGGATCGGGCCGTCGAATTGATCCGGCGGGCGATTGCGGTCAACCCATCCGTCGCGGATTACCACAGTAATCTGGCCACCATACTGCGCGACCTGGGACGAACCGACGAAGCGATCGCCGCCGCCCGGCGGGCCGTGCAACTCAATCCCCATTTCGCCGCGGTCCATTACACCCTTGGCAATTCTCTGCACGACAAGGGTCTGCTCGAGGAATCGGCTGCCGCGTATCGTGAGGCGATTCGGCTCAATCCCGGTTTGGTCCTGGCGCACAACAATCTCGGCTGCGTTTTGCGGGAATTGGCCAGATTCGACCAAGCCATCGCCGCCTTCCGCAATGCTCTGTCCCTCAAGGGCGATTTTGCCGAGGGATACAACAATCTCGGCAACGCCCTGCGTGACAAGGGATCGCCGGATGAAGCGATCGAGGCGTACCGGCAGGCCCTGAAGCTCAGCCCCAATCTCGCCGTGGCGCACAACAACCTGGGCGTCGCGTTCTACAACAAGTGTCAGCCCGACGAGGCGATCTCGGCCTATCGCCAATCCCTGCGGCTCATGCCCGACTACGCCGAAGCGCATCACAACCTGGCGACCGCGCTCTTGCTAAAAGGAGATTTCGAGCAGGGCTTTGCCGAATATGAATGGCGATGGTGCTGGCGCGGCATAGCCCCGCCGCGGCCCGAATATGTTCAACCCCGCTGGAACGGCACGGCGCTCAGCGGCAAAAGGACCGTCCTCCATTTCGAAGGCGGATTCGGCGACACCATCCAGTTCGCGCGCTATGCCCCGATCGTGGCCAATCTCGGCGGAAAAGTCGTTCTTGAATGTCAAGCGGAATTGATCCGATTGATGCGGTCGCTGGGTGGTGTCGAGCAATGGGTGACCGCCGGCGGCCCGCTGCCGCCCTTCGATGAGCATTGCCGTCTGCTTAGCCTGCCCCTGGCCTTGGGAACCCGCCTCAACACGATTCCAGCCAATGTTCCATACCTCAAACCCGAAGAGGAATTATCCCGACAATGGTCGCAGCGGCTGGGAAAAACCAGCGGCCTGAAAGTCGGCCTGGCCTGGGCCGGAAATCCGAGTCACACCAAAGATCGCAACCGTTCGTTGCCAGCCGCATCGCTGGCTCCACTGGCGCGCGTGAATGGGGTGAAGTTCTACAGCCTTCAAAAAGGCGAATCGGCCCAACCCTCGCCCGATTTCAATTTGATTGACCACACATCCGAGCTGAACGATTTTGCGGACACGGCCGCTTTCATGATGAACCTGGATCTGGTGATCGCCGCCGACACGGCCGTTGCCCACCTCGCCGGCGCCATCGGCCGGCCCGTGTGGGTCTTGATTCCCTACGCGCCGGATTGGCGATGGCTCATGAACCGGCAAGACAGCCCGTGGTATCCGACGATGCGCTTGTTCCGCCAAAAAAGCCTGGGTGATTGGGCCGAGGTGATCGAGCGGGTGGCATCGGCCTTGAGATAAATCCCCATGCTGGCCTTAATCTCTGCGTTCTCCGCGTGTTCTGCGGTGAATGATCCGGCTCAGGCTTTTCCCCAGGCGGTTTGCCCCTATTTGTTTTCCGCCGGCTTCCACTTCATCTGAAACTCAATTTTGCTCTCCTTGAGTTGTCCCGAGGCGGGCAAAAAATTCAGCCGCAAACTGAAGCGGTCATCGTTCCATTCGCGGTCGTCTTGCAGCAGCATGTTCAGGTTGCCGGTGATGATCAGCGTGCCGGTCGGCATGGGGATTTCGATTTTGTGCACGCCATCCTTGTCAATCAAATGGGCCTCGCCCGGTTTGGCAGGCTCGGAGGGCAACAAAGTCGGTTGACCGTCGATCAGCGCCTGTTTTCCACCCACCGAACTCACCGGCATCGAAAATGACATATACAGTTCATTGGTTTCCACCGGCTTATCGCTGGCCATGGACGCGGAAAAATGGACGCCGCCGCCGGCCGCATCCATCCGCTCAGTCAAATTAAACGGGCCGGACTCGCTCACAAAGACCCCGGTGACAACATGTGAACTCGGCTGGGTTGCCGGCGGATTCGGTTCCTGTGCTTTGAACACATCGTGTTGCTCGCTGACGGTCCAGTTGGCGTCGAAATGTCCAACCTCGGCGGAGATATCGCCGATCTCGATCACTCCGTCTACGCCGAGCTTGAATCCGGGCGCCACATCAATCGCGTCGCTCTGCTGTTCCTGCGCCCACGAAGTCGCGATCAAAATCGTAAGAATCAGCCCGCAGGCGATTTTCCATCCGTGTTTCATCCGTCCTCCGCGTCAGTTGTTTGGGTCGCTCATTCTAACTTGCGCGAATGCTAAAGACGGAAAACGGGACAGGTCCAATTACGCGGCAAGGCCAGAAATTGGACCCGTCCCGTTTTCCGGTCGAATCACAAGAGTGCAAGTGCCAAGTGCACGTTGTAAGTGAAAACAACTTGCAACTTGCACCTGCAACATACCCTTTCCTTTTCAGGTCACTTTTGCGGGGTTGCGCTGTTTTCCGCCGGCTTCCACTTCATCTGAAAATCAATCTTGCTGTCCTTGA
>JBEKXM010000575.1:0-3226 GCA_049512115.1 Tepidisphaeraceae bacterium
GAGGTGATCGATGGGTCCAGAAGACATGCGCGCGGCATCTAGGGCTCCCGTAGTTCAACCACCAGCGCCACGTGCTGCTGGAACCGCTCCAGGGCCACGATGGTGTACTCTGTCAGCAGCACGTTCAGCAAATCTTCCAGCGATTCGTGGCTGACCCAGTTCAACGAACGCCGAAGCGGCATTTTCCACCAGCATTCCAGGGTGCAGTAGCTCAGCAGGATTCGCCGGAACCGCCGGGCCATGACCTGCCGCAGGAACCGCGGGACGTCGTGCACGTATTCCAGCACACCGCTCATGAAGGCGAATTCGGCCTCCACCTCCGGCAGGGGCTGCGCGTTCAAGTCCACCAGCAGCGTGCGGTGGTCGCGGCGAACGTAATCGACCGGAATGTAACGGTTTCCCCGCACGAGGAGCGGTTCGAGCCACATCATGCCGCAGCCGATATCCATCACCGGTCCGCTGGTGTCCACGAACTCGGCCAGGTGGGCGATGCGGGCCTTCCACGCTTCGTCGAATTCGGCGGGGTTGCTGAACGGCGGGTCAACCGGGGCGGGGCGCGGAACAAGGGTTGGCGTATTCGCCATCGGCGGATCTCCTTCGATGGTTATCGGTCCTGGAGGAAGGCAAACTGTAATTACAGCACGCCCGCCGGGAAATTCCCTGCTGGGTGTACGGGCGGATGTCCGATAATAACCGCAAATGCGCGTAGCTTTTCTTTCCTACCAGTGGCCGGGTCTGCGCATGGGGGGCATCGGATCGTACGTTCGGCAGAGCGCCGCGGCGCTGGCGCTGGCGGGGCACCAGCCGCACGTGTTCACGATCGGGGATGAGGATGCGTTGCCCGACAATCTCCCGGCAGGGGTGGTGCTGCACCAGACGCCGGACCCGGCTCGCCGGGTGTTCACCTCCACGTTGCCGGCGGAACTGGCGGCGGCGCTCAACAGCGGGGGAGAAGCGGTGTATCGGCTGGCGATCGCCTGGCTGCTGACCGCGGCTTTCCAACGGGAGCATTCGCAACAGGCGTTCGACATTGTGGAAGCCGCCGACGTCGACGCGTCGGGTCTGCCGCTGTTGCTGGATGCGGGGCAACCCTTGCCGGTTGTCGTTCATCTGCATACTTGCACCGCCATCGCCAACCGGATCAACAACAGGGTTTCCGGTCCACAGGAGCAGTTGATCGAAGCGATGGAGGCCGCGCAGATCCACCTGGCCGATGCGGTGTGCGCTCCGACGCGGGCCGTGCTGCGCTCGACTGAAGCGCTCGTACCCTTAAACAGCGAACCGGCAACGATCGCACATCCTTACGTTTGTCCCGGCGCGGCTTTCACACCGCCGCCGGCGGACGGGCCGGTCGTGTTCGTCGGCCGGCTGGAGTGGCGCAAGGGCTGCGGCGTCATTGCCGAGGCGCTGAACGGTTTCCTCGCGCGCCACGCGGGGGCACGGTTCCGGTTCATCGGTCCCGATACCAACACCGCGCCGGGGGAAAGCTCGGTCCGATTGCACATTATCAGAACGCTGGCAGCTTCAGTGCGGGACCGCGTTGAATTCACGGGCGAGCTTCCGCCGCGGCAGGTCGAGGCAGCGCTGAGCGGCTGCTCGTTCTGCGTGCTGCCGAGCCTGAGCGAAAATTTCAGCCTGGCCATCTGCGAAGCGATGGCCGCCGGGCGAACCACGATTATCGCCGCCGGCACGGGATCGGTCGAACTGCTCGGCGATGCAGGAGTGGCCGTGGAAGGCGGTTCCGCGGCGTCGCTGCTGGAGGCGATGGATTCGATCTATCGCAACCGCGGGCGGTTGAACGAACTTTCCCGGCTGGCGTTCGACCGAGTGCGCAGCCTGTGCGACCCTATATCCGTTTCCCGGCAGCGGGTGGATTTTTACCGGCGTGTAATCACCGAGTTCGGGCGTCGAACACCGGGTTACACCTCGGACCGGCTGGCCAGTTTGCCGGCGGCAGTGGCGGCGGCGGTGCTTCCGTGCCTCTGCCGCATCACGGCGGCGCTGTTGCGGATCGACGGCCCGGCCGATTCACCGGGGCGCCGGCTCGACGACATTTGCCAGAAGCTGACCGCCGGACAGAATGAATCGGCGCGCGTTCTGCTTTACGGCGCCGGCAAGCACACGGCCCGGCTGCTGAGCGAGCGGCACCGTTGGGAGCGGCACGGCCACCGAGTCATCGGCCTGATCGACGACCACCCTCGCTTTCTCCAGTCACCGCGATACCTGGGTTTGCCCGTGCGTTCGCTCGCCGACGTGCAGACCGACGCCATCGCCGGCAATCGTCTGCCCGCGGTGGTCCTCAGCACCGACACGTACGAGGAACAGTTTTGGGAGCAGACTAGGAGCCTTCGCGAACACGGCGTCCGCGTGTTCAGGCTTTACGGGCGTTAGCGTGCATTTTTCACCGCAAAGGACGCACAGCGCTAGCCGGGCCCGCAACCTGAAGAGTTTTACCGCGAAGGCGCGAAGGACGCGAAGTTGCGCGAAGTTGAAATCAAATCTTGTTTTCTTCTTCGCGCAACTTCGCGACCTTCGCGTCTTCGCGGTAATATTTTTTGGTTGCGGCCATGCCGCGCCGTGCGTCCTTCGCGGTGAATAATCCGGGTTAGCACATGTACGACCTGTCGATCGTCATTCCGACCTGCAATCGCGCCGAGCTGCTTCGACGCGGACTGAAGAGCCTGCGCCAGGACGTGCGATGCTCGTTTGAAGTGATCGTGGTGGACGGCGCAAGCGAGGATGGGACGGCGGCGGTGCTGGCGGAATTGGGGAATTATTTCGGCGATCGGCTGAAAATCATCCGCGAAGAACGCCGCGAGGGATTCGTCCGGGCCGCCAACAAGGGATTTCGCGCCGCCGCCGGGCGGAACATGATCTGGCTGAACGACGACGCGCGGCCCTTGCCGGGGACGCTGGACGAAGCGGTTCGGCAGATCGATTCGGCGGCGGCGGACGTGGCGTTTTTGGCGATGTTCCATCGCTTCGCATCGGAACGAAACGTCGCGTTTGAAACGACGCATGATGGAAAAGCGTTTCGCCTTTGCCATGTCCGCGGGACGCTGTACGCCAATTTCCCCATCGGGCGGCGACAGACGTATCAAAGGCTGGGATATTTCGACGAGCGGTTTTATTTCTTCGGGGCCGATCCCGATCTGTCGCTCAAGGCCTGGCATGCGGGAATGTGGATCGAGCCGGCGCATGGCTGCTTCATCGATCACGACGAGCA
>JBEKXM010000576.1:0-3221 GCA_049512115.1 Tepidisphaeraceae bacterium
CTTAAAGAGGCGAGCAGCGCGGCGTTATAAAAAAGAATAATAAGGCCCAGGAAAAGCACCTGGGTTGACATGGCATGCCAGCGGAAAACGAAGCGGTCGAGCGCGCCGCTGACGGCGACGGCGGAGCCTGCAATCCACCGCAGGCGAATGAACCAGGCCAGTTCCAATGCCAGAGCGTATTGGCGGTCGGCCTGTTTGGTCATAGACGGGACTCTGCCGCGGTTGGGACGCCAATCGCCTCTTCCCCCGCATCGAACGCCTGGGCGGAGCGATGCAGATCAAGCATTTTCACCCCGGCGGTATAGTCCGTCAAGACGATCCGCCGGGCGTGGCGCAGCTCCTCGACGACCCTGGTCATACGGCCCAGGCTCTCCCGAATCTGCTTGAGATGAGCTTCCATCGCGTCTCTGTCCTCGGGACGCTTGCTGACCAGCGCCAATTGGAGTTCGATGATGTTGATGACGTTGTTCAACTCATGGTTCATCGACAGGGCCACCTGGCCGAGGACCTCCACCCGCCGGCGTTCGGCGGCCTCGAGTTCTTCGGCCATGTGATTGTACGCCTGCGCCAGTTGGCCGAATTCGTCACTGGTGTCCAGTTGAACCCGAACGTCGAAGTTTTCCTTTCCCAGTTCCCGCGCGGCGGCGACCAATTTGTCCACGGGGCGAAGAATCATGGCGCCCATCCGCAGCAGGGAAAGGATCGACAGGTTGATCGCCAGAATGGACACGAGGGTCAGCGCGATCAACTGGTTGCGGAACCGGTTGTACAATTCCTGGAAATCGGCGTGCGCCTGATCGCGAACCAATAGCTCCAGGTTACCCACATCCTTGTCAATCCCATTCATGGTCGCGATCAAGACTTCAGCATGTGCCGGGCTGAGATCGGCATGAGGCGCAAAAAGCGCGCTAATCTGCTGCTGCACCTGGGGGAACTGGGCATGGATGCGATCGAGCGTCGGGTCGAAGCTCGGATGATGAGCCATCGGCGACCGCTCGATACTCTGAAGAAGCTGGGCAGCGCGCGCCATCGAATCGCGCATCGGTTCCAACTGATTCGGGTGGCCCAGGGCCATTTCATGCATATTGCGTCTGGCATCGCGGAAATACCCCAGAAAATCGTTCCCCTCCTCCACCATCGCCAAGCCGCCTTCATTGATTTGGCCGACTTGCGACAGCGTACCCTGGAGCAGCACGATGCCGACGATCGACACCAATACCAAAAAGCCCACCAGCGGAATGATTATGCCTAAAAGGCGGTGTCGAAGCATAGGGGTTGACCGTTCCTGCTTCTAAGAGCAATGACGGGCAGCCAATCTCAGAATCGGTACGACTAATCTCCAGCCGTGGCGTCGCAGCCCACGCTTTTCTCGATTCGTCGCACGATCGGCGGCTGTCCAAGGCGACAACTCTATATCTATATCAAACGCAGTTCCAGAACGGTGAATTCCGAAATGGCGGCGGGTGTAACGCGCGTTGGCGGCGGATAGGTCTGGCGATTGCCAATTGCCTATTGCCTATTGCCTATTGCCTATTGAAAGAAGAGGAGTTTGCGGTCTCCTGTATTCCAATAGGCAATAGGAAATAGGCAATCTGCCGGCGCCCGCAACGACTGGCGTGACGCCCAATGGCGGCAAGCTGGCGTCATCCGTTTGCGGCCCCCTTCTGGCTTGGCCCATTTGCCGTTTTGAGAACGGTTTAGGCACACTTTCCAAGAACTGAGAATTGGCGTCGCCGGGAACGCGATCGTCCGCCAATCCCCCTGGAAAACCGGGTAAAACCGGCGAAAGGGGCGTGGCACGAGGTTTGTGCTATATTCAGGCGTTCGGGCATAAGGAGCGTTTGATGTCCACTTCACTTGAATGTTTCCCCGGTTCCCAAAAACAGGGGGCAAGCGCCTCGGCGCCGCCGCTTCGACTGCTGTTCTGGGAAACCACCACCGGGTGCAACCTGGCGTGCATCCACTGCCGCCGCCTGGAGGTTTCAGAGGAACTGAGCCGGCTGGACCTCTCGACGGAACAATCCATCGCGATGATTCGCTCGCTGCCCGAGACCGGACGGCCGATTTTGGTGTTTTCGGGAGGCGAGCCGCTGAAACGGCCTGACATTTTCGAATTGGCCGCGGCGGCGACGGCCGTCGGCCTGCCGACGGCGCTGGCGACCAACGGGACACTGGTGGATGCGGCGGTCGCCGGAAAGATCGTCGCGGCGGGGTTCCAGCGGGTATCCATCAGCTTCGACGGCCCGGACGCGCCAACCCATGATTTTTTCCGCGGCGCGGGCGCGTTCGAGAAATCCATCGCCGGATTCAAGGCCCTGCGCGACGCCGGAATGTCGATGCAGATCAACACCACCATCGCCAAGCACAATTACCGCAAACTTGACCAAACCTACCGCCTGGCGCTGGAGTTGGGGGCCGACGCGCTGCACACGTTCATGCTGGTGCCGGTGGGCTGCGGCATGTCCCTGGACGAAAGCGTGATGCTGTCGGCAGAAGAATACGAGCAAACGCTGAACTGGGTGTACGACCGCAGCCTGGAGGGCAAACTTCATCTGAAAGCGACGTGCGCGCCGCACTATTTCCGCATCATGCGGCAGCGCGCCAAGACGGATGGCCGGCCCATGCCCATGCGACCCGGCGCCACGCCGGGCGGGCACCCGGCCGGACACGGCGGGTCCGACATGACCGCCATGACCAAGGGGTGCCTTGCGGGGCAGGCGGTCTGCTTCGTCTCGCACACCGGCGAGGTATTCCCGTGCGGGTATTTGCCGGTCAGTTCAGGCAACGTGAAGGAAACCCCCCTGCCGGAAATCTGGCGCGACAGCGCCATTTTCGCCAACCTGCGAGGGGCATCGAATCTCGGCGGCAAGTGCGGTTGCTGCGAGTTCAGCAAGGTCTGCATGGGCTGCCGAGCCCGGGCCTTTTCCCACACCGGCGACTACATGGCCGAGGAACCGAATTGCAGTTTTGTCTCCGCACGGGCAAGGGGGAACTGACTTACACGCAAACTCGAAATCCGAAATTCGAATGACGAATCAAATTCGAAACTCGAATTTCGAATTTCAGACTTCGAATTTGATTCGAGTTTCGAATTTCGAATTTCCGCGCAGCGGCTTGGTTCGTCATTCGGATTTCGGATTTCGAGTTTCGGCTTCGGGCGTGTCTTTTTGATCCGCTTCGCCTTCCTGCTTATTGATCTTCAATTCATCCAATTTGCGGTA
>JBEKXM010000577.1:0-3208 GCA_049512115.1 Tepidisphaeraceae bacterium
GCAAAGATACGGCCGGGCTTTATCGCGTTCACCAGTTCGACAAGGTCGAGCAAGTGGTGATCTGCCGGAACGACGTGGAGGAATCGAAGCGCTGGCACAAGGAAATGCTGGGTTATGCCGAGGAAATTTTGCGGAGACTGAAGTTGCCGTACCGGGTGATCCAGTGCTGCACCGGCGATATCGGGGTGAAGAACGCGTCGATGATGGACATCGAAACGTGGATGCCAAGCCGATACGACGGGAAGAACCCCGCGAGCGGCTACGGCGAAACGCATTCCGCATCGCGTTTGTACGATTTCCAGGCCCGCCGATTGAATCTGCGGTACAAAGGCTCGGACGGCAAGATTCGGTTCGTGCACACGTTGAACAACACGGTGGTCGCCAGCCCGCGGATTTTGATTCCGATCCTGGAGAACTATCAGAACGCGGATGGGTCGGTGACGATTCCGGAAGCGCTGCGGACGCATCTGAATGGGCGGGAACGGATTGGGTGATGGGGAAGCAGAATCCCTGCTTGGTGCGATGATCGTTGGCCGCCGTGAAGATCTTAATGGTCCGGGCGACCGCATTTTCGCAAGGCATTGTCGCAATACGCGAAATGTCGTCGATTGTGAATCTCCGCCATCGTGCGTAAGGGGTGTCATCTGATCCAATTTTGGACCTTCAACCGTCTTTCCCAGATTACCAGGCTTCTCATCCTTAAGCAGGTTAAAATAAATATTTTTTCTTTGCTTTCGACAGAGTCCGATAACATAATCCAGGTTACGGTCGCTTTAGCCGGTGGCTTTGCGACTTCACATCCACATTTCTTTGGAGGAGGTAGGCAATGCGTAATACGAAACGTTGCATCATGGCGGGAATGTTCGTGTCCGGGCTGACTTTCATCCCTGGTCTAGCCCGTGCCCAGAGCGCCCCCGCCTCGGATTATTTGCTTGAGATCCTGCTCGGTGGACAGGGACAAGATCCTTCGCAATGGCCCGGCATTTCCGCAAACATCACGAACGCACAGAACTTCTCAATTCCGGAAACGCCGACGGAAGGAAACTTTATTTACCAGGCGAACGTGGCGGCTCGCGACTTCGATTTATATGAAGCCCCGCCCGCTCAATACTCGCCGATCAGCGACCGTCTGCACATCGACCCCTTCACGGTGAATATTGAGTCAGATTCGGACACTACTACGGGCCAGGACATTCCGCTGCCACGCCGGCCCGGCGCGGTGCTCATCCCTGCTTCGGCGCTGGAAAGCTTCTTCCCCGTGTCAGTCACGGTTACATCAGACGGCGACCAGTCGGGCACCGGATCGCAATCGGACAGCATCGAGATCACCCAGGGAGGCTACCTCGATCAAGTGACGGGTACCGGTGTTACCGGCAATGTGGTAATGAATCAGGTCATCCCCGAACCAGGCTTTGATCCTTCCTCTGAGATAGTTCCCTTCACCATCCCGGCGATCAGCTTCGACGTGGAGGAGCCGGGTAGCACAGGTGGAGCGGTCATCAGCGACTATGTGGACATGCCGTATATCACTGGTGAATTCATTTCATCGGATTTCTTGTCGGATTATCCACCGCTTCCCAACGGCCCAAACATGGCGATTTATGAAAGCGCCATCACTGGCGGCGGCTACGATTGGAGCATGGGCTTCAGTTCCGACGTGCCAGAGCCGGGCTCGATCGCCCTGCTGGGTTCCACGCTCCTGTTCGGATTCGTGCGTCGTCGCCGTTGAATTCCAACGCGCCGATTTGTTAGTTCCACAACACGAAGCTTCACACGGGAACCCCCTTGGGTTCCCGTTTTCTTTCGACACGCCAAATTCCAGCTATGACGGCTTCCATTTTGAACCGGCGTCAGATGGCGCCGCAACTGAAGGCAAGTCGTGACGTTTCGATGAGGAAGCTACGTGCAAGTTCAAAATGGAATCGGTATAGCTTCCTTATGCCTGTCGTCAGGGTTGATCGCAGATATTCGCGCTCGAGGTTTCCACGCATCATTTCGGGATGGGCGCGTCGACGGTTTGGCCGTTGTAGGAGACTTGGGCGTCGGGCTTTTGGGTGGGGAGGGGGCCGGCGCCGTGGCTGTCGCGGACGCGGATGATGCGGAAAGTTCTGCTTTGCAACATGCCGGGGAATTCACCCTGGCGGGCGCCGATCGTGAGCAGGCCGCGGGAGTCGTTCCACGCAATCGGGATGACGGCGCGGATTCCCTTTTCGTAATTGTAGTTGTCGCCTTCGTCTTCGTAGAGGTTGAACGCGCCGTCTTTTCCGGGGTAGATGCGTAGCTCGATGGGATCGGCTTGTTTTCCCATGGCCGATTCCGTGGGCGGGCCGAGGGGGATGATGGAGCCGGCCCGGACGAAAAGAGGAATTGTTTGAATGGGGGCCAAAGCGGCGATGGTTTGGCCGCCGGGAAGGGATTTGCCGGTCCAGAAATCGAACCAGACGTTGTCAGCCGGGAGATAGACCGGGCGGGTTGCGGCTCCGGGCGTGGTGACCGGATTGACCATGATCGCGGGGCCGAACATGTATTGGTCGGGGATGTTGTAGGTCTTTGGATCGTCGCGGAAATCGAGGACCAGGCCGCGCATCATGGTGGAATCGTCGTGGGTGACGGACCAGGCGACGGAATAGACGTAGGGCAGCAGGCGATAACGAAGCAGGTCGTAGTTGAGGAGGATTTTGGACGTATCGTCGGTGAATCGCCAGATTTCTTTCGGTTGGTCGGTGCCGTGGACGCGGAACATGGGGCAAAAAGCGCCGAACTGGAACCAGCGGGTAAAGAGTTCGCGGTACGCCGGATCGGCCGGTTTGCTGCCGAAGAATCCGCCGATATCCGTGTTCCAATAGGGGATTCCGGCGAGGCAGAAGTTGATGCCGGCGGGGATCTGTTTGGCAAAGACGTCCCAGTGGCCGTGGATGTCTCCGGACCAGGTAATGGCGGCGTTTCGCTGCTGGCCGGCGTAGGCGGAACGGGTGAGGATGAGGACGCGTTTATCGGTGGATTCGGCGCGTTGGCCCTGATAGACGGCGGAGGTGGTCATCAGGGGATATGCGTTAAAAACCCGCGCGCCCGGACCGGCGGCGGTGGCATAGTCGCGGAACTCACCCCATTTGCCACTGAGTTCCGGCTCGGTTGCGTCCTGCCACCAGCCGTCGATTCCGACGGAAAAGAGATTTTTTGAAATCTGCCTCCAATAAATCTCCCGGCC
>JBEKXM010000578.1:0-4669 GCA_049512115.1 Tepidisphaeraceae bacterium
AGCAAGAAACCAGGCCAGCCTGACGTTCGCGAGATGCAGCAGATCAAGACCCTAATACGCCGCGGTGAAGCCATTGCCGCGGGCCGGCAGGCCGGTATTCCGGGCGACCGCCTGCATTTCCTCGATATGCCGTTCTACGAGACCGGCACGGTTCGCAAAAAGCCGCTCGGCGAAACCGATATCAAGATAATCGAAGATCTACTCGAGCAACTTCGCCCGCATCAAATCTACGCTGCCGGGGACCTGTCCGACCCGCATGGTACGCATCGCGTTTGCCTGGCAGCGATTATGGCCGCAGTAGATCGCGTTAAGGATCGTCGCTGGTTCGAGGACACCGAAATATGGTTGTATCGTGGTGCGTGGGAGGAGTGGGAACCCGAACAGATTGAGATGGCCGTCCCCCTTTCGCCGCAAGAACTCCAGCGCAAGCGATTATCAATTTTCAAACACCAGTCACAGAAAGATAAGGCAATGTTCCCGGGTGTGGATGAGCGCGAATTCTGGCAGCGCGCCGAAGATCGCAATCGCGCCACCGCGTCTCTTTATAATAAACTTGGTTTGGCCGAATATGAGGCAATTGAGGGGTTTGTGCAATGGTTGCCTCATGGGCGGATCTCAAACACTACTCATAACGAGAAGGTTGAATGATTACTTTAGGAATTGACATTGGTGGAACCGCGGTCAAAGCAGCCGCTCGAAAAGATGGCAAGGTGCTGTGGGCGGCCCAAAGCCCTTTTTATGCCAAGCCCAGTACCGAAGATTTGCGCCAAGCCATCCGCAAGGCCGTGGCCGGCCGGCTGACGGATCTGCATACGGTGGGGTTGTGTGTGCCCGGATTATATGACAGCACAAGCCGCACCATCTCCGTCGCGATCAATGTCCCAGGATTGGTTGGAATTCCGCTCGATGATTTTGTCCCCAATACATTGGGCCTCCACGTCGGCGGAAACGCGCGAATCCTAAACGACGCTCGCGCCGCCGCCCACGATATTTATTCAAGTCGGCAAACCAAAGGACGACTGCTTGTCCTCGCATTGGGTACCGGCGTTGGCAGCGCAGTCCTCGATGACGGCCAGCCGCTGTTTGTCGAAGGCAGCTCCCCGGGGCATATCGGGCAGATCGATGTGTCGATTCCAGGAGGCAAGGTCATCGGCCCCGATGGCGGCGCCGGTGGACTCGAAGGATATATTGGCGTTGCCGCCTTGAGCCGGCGGTACGGAGACGATGTTTCGGCCGCGCTGAGGACCTTCAAGGGCGACGAGCCTCCAATTATGGCTCTCGTGCGGGCAATCCGAATTTGTCATGCGATCTATCGACCACATCACGTCTGCCTCTGTGGCGGCTTAGGCATTCGCCTGCAACATCTCCTTCCCGTCCTGCGGAAAAAAATTGAAACGAAATTGACTAGTCTTGCCCGGCCCGGTTGGACTTTCTCTACGGGCGACGACGATTTTCACGCCGCGCGCGGCGCCGCCGCCTTGGCGGGAAGTCCTGTGGGAGCTGACGGCCTATAGCCGCACGCCATTCTGGGCCACGATCGCCCTGCCGGCATCCGTACTGGGCCCAATAGCCTGAAGCCAGGGTTTCCTGTCCAGCCATTCCTGCTGCAGATTGGCCCAAGCACTCGCTAAATAACCGCCCGTGATTCCGGGACATCAAGGGCTTTGCAGTTCTCAGCCATGATGTATCGTAACCTCTCTGCCAACCGCATTTCCTAGGGCAGGACGCGGTTGACACGCGGCTGGTGCGGTTCGGCAAAGAGGCCCAACCGCGAGAGAAACTCGAACACAGGCGGGGGATGCCTAACGCTTCGCGGCGATGATGATGCCAGTGGCCCAGCACATTTTCACCAGTACGAGGTCGGGGTGAGCCTCCAATCGGCGAATCAAGACGGGGACCTTTGCGGCGTGTCCATCAGGCCAGCTCGGCGGGGGTAGCATGTCATCAATGACGTAAAGACCTCCCCGTTTGAGCAACGCTAAGGCATCCTCAAGGTGATCGTACTTTCCAGGCCAAGTGTCGGCAAAAATGAGGTCGAAGGTCCCCTTCCCGGCGAGCGAAGCGAGGAACACGTCGCCCACACTAACGTGAAAACGGACTCTCGCATCATGCCCCAAGTGTGTGCGGGCGATGGCAACGACAGCCGGGTCCGAATCAACCGTCAGAAGGCTTGATGCCGAATCCATCCCGTCGAGAAGCCATGCGGTTGCGACGCCGGTCCCTGTGCCGAGTTCGAGGAATTGGCCTTGCGGCTTGGACGCCGCCAGCGTGCGCAACAACGCCCCCGTGAGCGGTTCGGACGCCATGCCGAATCCAAGGGCGGCGGTGTCCCGCATGATCGCCTCAAGCTGTTTCGGCTTCACGATTGCTGTGTCGTCCTGCCTTGTTCACGCTCCTTCAAGTCCATTGTAAATGCTACGACAAACACGTCCTTCACCGGATGATGGCTCGAACCAAGGCCGCGTGATGGGCGCTCAACTGAGTTATTAGGACGCCCGTAAGTTGGCGCCGCCAGGATTGGCCCCTTCCGTAGCGACCGGTTGCAGGGCGCGGAGCAACCGCAAGATCCTCCCCGCGGGCCGTATCGCCACACCGACGAGTACAGTTCCATCCATTGATCCATGTCCAAAGGCTGCCCGATCCGCTCCATGACGTCGAAAATGCGGATGCGCTGCTGCGCACTCATGCGGGGCGCCAGCGCTTCATCCAGCAGCACCGGCACTGCCAGTTTGCCGGTACCGGCGACGATTTCCGTGGCCAGCGCCCGGCGCCGGGCATTGTTGCCGGCGAGCCATTTCAAGAGCAGGCGAAGTCTCTCGGCCTCCGGCGATCCGGAAAGATGCGCCATGTCTTTCCTGGAATTCGGGTCTTGAAAGATCGTCGGGTCCATGCGTCTCGCCCAAAAACGCTCGGAATCCATGCGGGCCATGCAAAAGGGCGGGTCGATTTGCGAGTCTAGCGCCGCCGCGCGGCGGTGTCCATCCAATATCGTGAAAGCCGGCAGAACGGCACGGTTGTTTGGAGGGAGCACACGGATCGGATCGCGCTGGCCATTCGCGCCGATATCTTGCTGGAGCCGCCGGTTTTCTTCGGGTGAACCGGGGGGATTGAAGGTGGACTGTAGGGGATGTGCCTGGAGTGTATCGATAGGCATTTCAGTTTCTTCTGCTGCGGATGGAACACAGGTGTTCGCCGCGGCGGGCGTGAGTTCCTTTCTTTATTTGTGTCGCCGGACTCAACTCGAATCCCGCTTCGGTCAGTTCGCGCTCGGCGGCCTCCATCTCCTTTTTCCGCGCGACGGTGGTCGGCACCGGCAAGGTTGTCTCGCGTACAGTAAGCCGTTGGATGAATCTGGAGATCGCCTCGCGGCTCGTGCGCAATCCACCGGGCGATCGGAAGACTTCGAGTTTCACTCGCTGGCCCTGCCAGCGGTGCTCCCGCCGCCACTTCAATCTGTCGGCCTCATCGGTCATTTCTGCCGGCGGGGGAAATGCCTTGTCGCATCCTCTGTAGACCGCAACCAGATATGAACCGGAATCGTAGTGTTCGCCGGGCCGGCGCCTTGGGTTTTTTCGCCTGTTGCTGCCGGGACGGTTGCCACAACTCGGCGGAGTCTTTCGCTGCTCGTGGAGCTTGGCACGTCGCCAGGCGTCCGCGTCTGCCGGGCTGAATAGGTACGCCGACAGGTCGGGTTTCAGGAAGGGGCGGAGCACGTCCTGCCCTTTGGGGCCGAGATAAACAGCGCGATCATGGCCGTGCTGTTGCGTCTTGTGGTGGGCCGGGCGATAGACCCACAATTTTCCGGTGGTGTCGATGGCGCATCCCCGCATGATGCACATTTCCTCTGGCCTCATCGCGGTGAGCAATTGAAGTCGGATCCTCGCCCCGACCTGGGGTGATACGTGAGGAATGATGGCCTCAACATGCTCAATCGGGACGGGCTTTACTGGCTCACTTTCCACTGCGCCGCACCGCCCGGCCTGCAGACCCTTAACGGCCATGAGTCCGTGGAAAACGCTCGCGGGAATCAGTTCATTCTCCGCGGCCCATTTGAACACGCTTTTAATCCGGCTAATGTGATGGTTGATGTTTGATCGCACTCGCCCCGCCGCGATCATGGATTCCCGAACCGCCTTGAGCCGTAGGGGTCCGAATTCCACCGCTGGCGTCTTGGCGTAAAGCCGCACCACGGGCCGCAGCGCTTCATCGATATTTGCGGGCGACTGGCTGGCGGGTCCGTAATACACGCGCGCATGGCGCCGGAAGGCGGCAACGACCTCGGCAATGGTGATCGCCTGGGGGTCGGTGGGCAGGCGGCGGCCAGCGGCAAGCCATTCGGCGATGATCCGGCTGTACTCCGCTTTGCTGGCGGAAGTGCCGAAAATTCCGAGATAGATCATCCTGCCTTCGATGCAAACATAGGCTTGGCCCGAAGACCTGTGACGACAATACCTTGGGACACGATTTATGAGATTTGGCATAGGGCGCTCCGAAGGGCAAACCTGTAATCTACAGGTTTACCGGGTGTCTTCGGCCGCGCCGCCCTACGCTGGACGGGTACGCTAATTCATGCGTTCGGCATTTCTTACGTCAAGTGGGCGATAAGGGATTCGAACCCCTGACTTCCACCTTGTAAGGGTGGCACTCTAGCCGCTGAGTTAATCGCCCG
>JBEKXM010000579.1:0-3192 GCA_049512115.1 Tepidisphaeraceae bacterium
AAGACTGGGGAACGGTGGGTGGAGGGCTTGGAATTTGTTCAGAAGCTTTCAGCGGGGACACTGGTGATCGCTTCGGGAATCGTCACCGGTGGAGCTGCGTGGGGCGTCGAATTGAGCGGCGCGGCCGCGTCCGGAGGAATGCTGACAATCGGCGCAAGTCTGAAAGGAGTCCATAAATATTATGAAAAACATAATATCGGCGCCGCCGTCCTGGAAACCTCCACTGAAATCGTCACTGGATTGATCCCTCTCGGACCCGCGAGCAAAGTCGCCAAAGAATTCGGCAACGGTGCGGCCGTAGCTGTCAAGATCCTCGGCGCGTCAATCGGCGCAGTCATGGACGTCGGCAAAACCATCGTGGAAGGAGAGTCGATGAAAGAGGCCGTCGCATCCGCGGCAGCCAAGATGGCTGTGAAGATCGTTTTCCCCTCCGACCAGCTCGCCAAATGCGCAATTCCCATCGTCGCAAAAATCGCTCCGGGCTTGGCGCATGGCGCGCACACGATCGCCGAATTCGCCTCGGAATTCGCGAAGGATAGCACGGTGAATTATACCGGCACGCGCGCCAGTCGTGCCTTTGAAGTCGAGGTTCACGAGCCGTTTCATCCGGTCCATTCAAAGCACTCGTCCAATTCCGCCAGGCCGCTGGCGATTAGCGACGCGGCGAATCCGCACCTGACCGACATCGTTCTCGCCCTCACGTCTGGACAGGGAACGCCCGTCGATTATGTGAAAACCACCGCGATGCGGTCTCTTCAGCCGTCCATGCGGCAACCGTTGATGTCCATCGGAAGCGGCGCCCCGCACTGAACAGGAGTCCACCATGACACAGATACTTCAGGCCCAGCGCGACTTCGCCATCGCGATCGCCGGCCAATCCCTCCCGGATCCCTCGGGCGAGGCGCCCACCGATACCGACGCCAATGAGTTTCTTCTCAAGCGATTCCAGGGCACCGAAGCCCTAGGCCGCCCTTTTCATTTTGAAGTCGACGTCTTCTGCAAAGACCGGCACATTCCGTTCAATTCAATCCTCGGCAAAAGCGCCACGGTCCGCCTCCTGACCGGCGACAAGGTCCGGTTCTTCAACGGGATTATTTCCCGATTTATTCTCACCGACACGGTTGAGGATTACGCCCAGTACCGCGCGGTGATCGTCCCGAATCTCTGGCTCCTGACGCGCAACTCCGATTGCCGGATTTTCCAGAACAAGACGATCCCCGACATCATCCTTGAGGTTCTGAACCTTTATGGCATCGATCTCGATCCGCGGATGCGGGGAAGTTACAAACCGTGGGAGTATTGCGTTCAATACCGGGAAACCGATTTCAATTTTGTCAGCCGGCTCATGGAGCAGGAGGGTATTTATTATTTCTTCGAGCACGACGACGGGAAACACAAAATGGTGTTGGCGGACCGGGAAACCGAGCCGGACGAACTCGACTCGCCGTACGATAAGATCTCGTATCGCCCGCCTTCCGCCGCAAAATCGGCGGGGGAATACATCACGGACTGGTCCGTGGAGGGCGAAGTCCAGCCCCTGCTCGTAAGCCTGCGCGATTTCGATTTCAAAAATCCCAAGAATCCAGTCCCCGGTGCGGCACTCCAGCCGGGCTATAACAGCGTCACCGGCGGATTCGAATTCTTCGATTATCCCGGCCAGTACGTGACATCGCCTGACGGCGACGAATATGCCAAGGTCCGCCTTGCGGCGCTTCACTCCCAATTCGAGGTGGCGCACGCCCATACGTCGTCGCGCGGCATCACACCCGGCAGTATTTTTGAACTGAGCGATTTCCCCCGCCCCGATCAGAATCAAAAGTATCTCATCACTTCCGCGGTCTATCAACTCGAATCCGATCTGTTCTCATCTGGGCCATCAAATCGATCCGGCCCGGCGTTCGCCTGCAGCTTTTCGGCGATGCCGACGGTCGATGCGGCCAATGCCCCCAGAGGCTTCAGCCCGCTTCGCGTCACGCCCAAGCCTATAATTCAGGGTCCGCAGACGGCGATAATCGTCGGCAAGTCGGGCGAGGAAATCTGGACCGATGAATACGGCCGTGTCAAAGTTCAATTCCATTGGGACCGCTATTCCAAGGCCGATGAAACCAGCTCCTGCTGGATTCGCGTCGCGCAGGTCTGGGCCGGAAGGAATTGGGGCGGCATGTTCATTCCCCGCATGGGGCAGGAAGTGATCGTCGAATTCCTCGAAGGCGATCCGGATCGGCCCATCATCACCGGGCGCGTGTACAACGGCGACAATGCCACGCCCTATGCTCTTCCGGGCGACAAAACCAAATCGACGGTCAAGTCGAATTCCAGCAAGGGTGGGAATTCCGGTAATGCCAACGAAATCCGCATGGAAGACAAGAAAGGCGGCGAGGAACTCTATTTCCACGCGGAAAAGGACCTGAACATCCGCGTCAAAAGCGCCCGAAGCGAGCACGTGGGCGCGTCCATCAGCACCAGCGCAGGCGGAGGAATATCGCGCAGCGCCGGCGGCGACATTTCCCGAACCTCGGGCGCGAACATCACCGACAAGGCCACCGGGACGCTCACGGTCAACACCGGCAAGGCGATGAGCCTGAAGTCCGGAGCGTCGTATCAACTCGTCACCAACGCCGGCATTCATTTCAAGACAATCAATTTTGTGATGGAAGCGATCGAAGCGGGCATCGCATCGGCGATGGCCGCGCTTAAGGGCGACGCCGGCGCCGCGGTGGATGCCGGAAAAGCCGCCAAGGGCGGAGATACGTCCAAGGCCAACGCTCTGGCCGATCACGTTAGCTCGCAGTTATCCAGTGCTTTTGGACCTGCGGTGGGGGCGGCACATTCGGAATTGAGCCGCATCACCTCCACCGCCGAGAAGGGCGCCGCCAAAGTCGGGCCCGAAGCCCAGCACGCCGCCGATGCCGCAAAGACTCTCAGCGAGAAGGTATCCGAGCACGCAACCCCCGAAGCGATGGGCGAAGCCCTCGTCGGTTTTGCCGTCGCGGCCTATGAGGCCTATGCCGATGCCAAGAAAGTCCTTGAAGGTCTTTTGCCGCAGATCCCTTCCATCGTGATGTGGGCGATGAAGGACATCCAAGGACAGGCCCTGTGGGGCGTTTCCTTTTCCGCCAAGTTTCGGGACGTTTCGCTGGACGCCAAAACTCGCGACGTGCACGTCAAGGCGAAAAAGAACCTCAACCTCAC
>JBEKXM010000580.1:0-3188 GCA_049512115.1 Tepidisphaeraceae bacterium
ATTCCTCACGGAATTCATGCGGAGCGATTTCCGGTTCCCGATGCGGCGGCGAGGCAGGCGGCGCGGGCGAAACTGGCATTGGCCCAGGAGCACGTCGTCGCGCTCTACCTGGGCCGGCTGGAGGATCCGAAGAACGAATCATGGCTGATCGATCTGGCCGAGAGCTCGCGCCAATCGTTGCCCGCGCTGCGCGTGCTGCTGGCCGGCGAGGGGCCGAACGAGGGCGCGGTCAAGGCGCAAATCGAGCGGCGGGGACTCGGGGATCGGGTGCGGATGCTGGGGCCGCGCGAACCGTTGCCGCTGCTGCACGCGGCCGACGCCCTGCTGTTGCCGTCGGCGCGCGAGGGGTTCTCATACGCCTGCGCCGAAGCCATGTGCGCGGGCGTGCCCGTGCTTCGGACGCGAACCAGCGGCACGAAGGAATTGATCGTCGAGGGCACCACCGGCCGGTCGGTGGCCATCGAGCGCCAGGCATTTCTCCGCGCTTCGGTTGAATTTCTGTCGGATAAAGCGGACCTGCGGCGGATGGGCGTCTCGGCGGCCGAGCATATTCGCCACAATTTCACCTTCGATCGGCAGTTGGCCCGGACGCTGGAGATGTATCAAAGTTTGAGGATGTAACGCCTGCTTGGGACGGATAAGGCTGGCGATTGCCAATTGCCTATGGCCAATTGCCCATTGAACGAACAGGAGATTGCTGGCTTCCGTATTTCAATAGGAAATTGGAAATAGGCAATAGGCAATCTGCCAAGCCCCACCACAAATAAGCTTTGCGCCCAAACCTGATCTGACCCGGGCGTCTTTCACGTTTCCTTCACAAAGATCCTTTACAACGCCGCGATGAGTTATGAAAAGCGGGGCGGCGGTTTTACGCTGATCGAAGTTCTGGTGGTCAGCGGCATCATCGCCGTGCTGCTGGGGATCCTTTTGCCGGCGGCGGAACGCGTGCGGCATCAGGGGTACATCGACAAGTGCGCCTCGAATCTCCGGCAGATCGGAATGGGGATATCCATGTATTGCAACGAGAATCGGGGGAACTATCCACGTACGCTTTATGTCGCGGGCGCTCCGCTGACCCAAGGCACCGGGTTCACCGCCGCCGATCCGTTCCAGGCCGGCGGCGTTTCCGCGAACGATCTGACCGCGGCGCCGTATCTTTTGCTGCGGGCCGAACATCTGCCGACCGACGTCTTCATGTGTCCGTACAACGACGGCACGAGCTACGCGGTCGACCCGGCCGATCCGGCAAAGCACAGCAACTTCACGGATTGGACGAAAAATCTGGCCTACAGTTTTGCCGATCCATATCCCAGCACCGCGGTGGCGGACGCGGGATACCGGCTGACCAGCCACATGCGCGGCGATTTTCCGGTGGCGGCGGACCTGAATCCCGGCGTCACGCCATACGCCAACGTCACCGTGGCCATGCCGGGCGCGTCGGACCGCGTCAATGAGCAGGCCAACAGCCGCAACCACGAGCAGGACGGCCAGAACGTCCTGTATGCCGATGGTCACGTTTCCTTCGAGCACACCTGCCTGTGCGGGATCGGGCAGGACAACATTTACACCAATCAGGCCAACCAGTTCGACAACGTATCACCAGTGTCTCCCACGGACAGCATTCTTCTGCCGCACGGACAATAGGTTTTCAAATCGGCGCGAATGGGGATAATCTTCGGTGAATGAAAAAGCCGGCGATTTTCTTCGATCGTGACAATACGCTGATCGTGAGCGACGGATACCTGGGCGATCCGGCGCAGGTGAGGCTGATCGCCGGGGCGGCCGACGCCGTGGCCCGGGCGCGGGCGCTGGGGTTTGCGGTCGTGACTTTCAGCAACCAATCGGGCGTGGCCAAAGGGCTGTTCGATGAGGAGGCGGTGGCGGCGGTCAACGAAAAGCTCGATCAGCTCCTGTGCCGCGAAAACCCCCAGGCGAAAATCGACCGCCACGAATTCTGCCCGTTTCATCCCGAAGCCGTGATCGAGAGATATCGGAAGGACAGCGAGTTGCGGAAGCCGCGGCCGGGCATGATCCTCCGTGCCGCCGAGGCGATGGAGCTGGACCTGTCGGCGTCCTGGGTGCTGGGGGATGCGCCGCGCGATATCGAGGCCGGCCATGCCGCCGGATGCCGCACGATCCTGGTCAATGATTTGTCCCTATCCGCCTCGCCGGCGGCGACCCAGCCGGGCGGCGTCGAGCCGGACGAAACCGTTTCCAACTTGGCAGAGGCGATGGACATCGTTGAAGCGGTCGTCGGGACCGAATCGCTGCATCAACACTCGATCCAGCCGGATCGCTCCGCCGCCCAGGTCAGCGAGTTGACCAAGATCGAACATCTGGCCCAGGAGATTCTGGACCAGGTTCGCCGGCAAAACGAGCACGTCCCGGAATTTTCCCTGGGCAAAATGCTCGCGGGAATCACTCAGATCCTGGCGATCGCACTGGCGGTGGGGAGCTATTTTTACAAGCCGACGGGCGAGCCGCTCATGCCGATTCTCGTCGCCATTTTCCTGCAAGCGCTGACGATCTCCCTGCTGCTGATGGGCAGGGAGAGATGACACAAAAAACGGGACAGGTCCAATTACGCGTGGCCGCGGATATTGGACCTGTCCCATTTTCCGTTCATACCGTTTTTCCGTTCGATTGAAGACCCTCACCCCAACCCTCTCCCGGAGTACCAGGAGAGGGGGAAAAGGGGCGCGGCGCGGGTTCAATCCTTGTACTTCACGCTGCAGCCGTAGGGCTTGGTCTGGGGCGTGGAAACGGGCTTGCCGGACAGGATTTCATCCAGCGCCTGGTGAACGTAATTCACTTTGTCGTTGGTCTTTTCGCCCCGCGGATCGTTGTCGATGGCGCCTTGGTAAAGCAGGATGCCGCCCGTGCCAATGACGTACATTTCGGGCGTGTTGGTGGCATGGTAGGCCTTGCCGGTGGCGCCGCTGGCATCGTTCAGTTCGGGATAGGAAATGTTCTGCTGAGCGGCCCATTGCAGGTTGGCATCATTGGTGTCGAAGTTGCTGGAATTGATCGCCAGCCAGACGACGTTCTTGCTCTCATATTGGCTGGCGAGGGTCTGCATGGTCTTGGCGGCGTAATGGCGCTGGACGAAGGGGCATTGGGGGTTGGTCCATTCCAGGACGACGATCTTGCCGAGATAATCATGCAGGCTGACGTTTTTGCCGTTGGGA
>JBEKXM010000581.1:0-3181 GCA_049512115.1 Tepidisphaeraceae bacterium
GCAAGAAGCTCACCCTCAGCGCCGAGGCCCGCGCCTGGGAGGACCAAGTGATCGCCGCCCGGCCGCTGCCCGCCCACAAGGTCCTCGCCGAAGGCGACTTCGCCGTTCATCGTATGCTGGTCGATTCCCTGCCGGATCACCAATTGCTTCGACTGGATCAATGTGTCGGGCAGGAGGCCGCGGAAGAACTTCGCCCCGGTACCGTGATGACCGCCCAACTCGTCAATGCCGTGCCCCTGGTCAAGCCGGGCCAACTCGTCACCATCACGCTGCGGCGCGGTTCGGTTCAACTCCGGTCCGTCGCCCGCGCCATGGAAGAGGGATCGCTCGGACAAACCATTCGAGTGCGCAATGAAAACACGCGGGATACGCTCGATGTCACCGTGACCGGCGCCCAGGAAGCCCGCCTCGGCGACGCTCCCGACCAGGAAAATTGAAAGGCTCGCACTTATGTCAGTCCAATCCAACAACCATAACTTCATCGCCATCGCCTCCGCCGCAGTATTCGCCGCCGCCGGCACGGCCTTGGCACAGAATATTCCATCGCAATCCAACCCATCGGCCTATACCACCTCCCCCCAGGCCGCCGGAGTCGAGCCCGTTTCCTCTCCGCCCGTCCAATTGCCGATCGGCTTGATCACCCAGCGCACCGGAGGCTCGCTTCTCCGCGCCGAATCATTCGGCAAATCCGACGGCGGACCGATCACCACCGCCGCTGCCAGCTATTACGACGTCCCCGAACCCAAGCCCAAGCTCCTTCGCAAACACGACCTGGTCACCATCGTCATCCGCGAAAACAGCCAGTTCGCCTCCAACGACACCACCGATTTGAAGCATTCCAACGACCTGGACGCGCTCATCGACAGCTACATGACCTTCGGCCTCAAAAACGGACCCGCCCTGAACGAGCATTTGCCTACCACCCCCATTGAGATGAAAACCAGCGGCCAGCGCGACTTCAAAGGCACCGCCGCCCTCGAACGCGACGACACCTTCACCGGCCGGATCACCGCCGAGGTCATCGACGTCAAGCCCAACGGGACCCTCATCCTTCAGGCCACCGAGGAGATCAAAACCGACGAGGAAGAGCAGCGGGTTACGCTCATCGGCACCTGCCGCGTCGATGACATCACGCCCGATAACACTGTCCTGAGCAATCAGATCTACAACCTGTCCCTGGACAAACAGCACAAGGGCGCCGTGAAGGACACCGGCACCCGCGGCCTTTTCACGAGATTATTGGACTGGATAAATCCCTTCTGACGATGGTTATAGGGCCTTCTTACGATGTCGATTCGATTCTCAATCCCGATCCTCCTGATCGCCTTCCTGGCCGCGCCCGCGGGCGCCGTCAAGATCGCGGATATCACCCGCATCGGCGGCGAGCGAACCAATATTCTGACCGGACTGGGGCTGGTTTACGGACTCAAAGGCACCGGCGACGGCGGCGGATTCACGCCCGCCATCGCGCCCCTGCGGTCCATGCTTTCCAAGTTCGGCGACCCCGTCACCGTTCAGCAGCTCAATAACGCCGCCAACGTCGCCGTGGTTATGGTCACCGCCACGGTTCCCGCGGCGGGGGCCCGCGATGGGGATCATCTCGACGTCCACATCTCCAGCGTCGGCGCCGCCGCCAGCCTCCACGGCGGCCGCCTGTTCGTCACCCCCATGCAAGGCCCATTGCCCGGCGGACCGCTGCTGGCGCTGGCCGAGGGACCCGTTACCATCGAGGACCCCAGCACGCCCACCGTCGGAGTCATCCGCGCCGCCGCCGGCGGGGCGGTCATGGAAGCCGACCTCCCGGCACGCGTCCTCGACGCCGGCGGCCGCTTCACCCTCATCCTCGACGAATATTCCTCCAGTTGGGGGACCGCCAGCCGAATCGCCAAGATCATCAACGATTCCGAGGGCGCCGACGGCGAAACCCTCGCCACCGCGATCGACGGCAAGAACGTCATCGTCACCATGCCCGCCAGCGAACGCGAACACCCCGACAGCTTCATCAGCCGTATCCAGCAATTGCCCGTTCAGATGCTCGCCACCAAAGCGAGGGTCACCATCGACCAGAAGACCGGCACGATCGTCATGACCGGCGACGTGGAGATCAGCCCGGTGGTCATCAGCCACAACGGCCTGTCGATTTCCACCGTGATGCCCCCGCAGCAGCCCACGCCCCGCAATCCGATCGTCACCGATCATCAGGCCATCGCCATTTCCACCACCGACCAGCCAAACGGAAACCTCCAGGATTTGGTCGCGGCCATGGAGCAGCTCAAGGTCCCCGCGCTGGATCGCATCCAGATCATCGAAGAGCTTTACAAGACCGGGAAGCTTCACGCGGAGTTGATCGAGGAATAACCATGAATCCCGCATCCCTCCCATTCCCGACCACCCGACCCGGAGCCTCCCAGCCCATCGTGCTTCACGCCGGCCGCGGGCCGCTCTCCAGGCACGACAAACTCGTTCAGCAGACCCGCAAATGGGTCGCTCTCTCTTTCTTCGAGCCGATCCTCAAGCAGATGCGGGACAGCCCGCTCCACAGCAACCTGCTGGACGGCGGATCGGGCGGAAAGGCCTTCGCTTCGATGTACGACGAGCGGCTCGCCGAACGCATGGCCAGCGACGCATCGGACTCGCTCGTCAAATCCATCGTCCGTCGGATCGAAGGAAGCAACGCCTATGCCCGCCACGCCCGCGACAGCATGAATTCCCAGCGCCAGAGCGCGGTACGCGCGAGCGCGGATCGCGCCAAAGCCCAGTCCACCGGAGCCGCTCATGTCTCGACATATTTCTGATCTGGTCTCGATTCTCTCGCAGTCGGTTGCCGAGCACCGCAAGATGCTCGAACATCTCGATCTCCAGCACGCCGCCATGAAGAAATTCGACCTCGGCGCCATGGCCGATCTGATGCCGCGCCAGGAACTGACGCGCCTGCGCCTCGGCGAACTGGAAAACAAACGCCGCGTGCTGATGCGCCAGATCACCGCCGCGCTGAAGCTCCCCGAGGAGCCGCGCCTGACCCGCCTCGCCGAGCTTTTCCCGCAATACGCCGCCGCCCTGCTCAAGGCCCGCAACGAGCTGCGCGAACTGGCCGCCAAAATCGCCCATCGCTCGCAGGGTTCGGGCCGGCTGGCATCCGCCGTGATAGGCCATTTGAACACCGTCGTTCGACTCCTCGCAG
>JBEKXM010000582.1:0-3154 GCA_049512115.1 Tepidisphaeraceae bacterium
CGCATCCTTTGCGCGCCTCGGCCGAGGCGCGCAAAGGATGCGGAGAAAATCTGATCGCGTTTGGCGTCGAGGACGATCACCACGTTTTTGGCATCGGCCGGCGCGTTGTCGGCGAGGACGCGCACCGACGGCACGGCGAGAAGCGCCGCTCCGGTTGCCCAGGCGAGGGTCTTGGCCAGAGTGATGCTGATGCGCAATCCGGTGAACGAGCCGGGTCCGGCCGAGACGTAAATCTCGCGGATATCACGAGGGATCCAATGCAGTTGCCGGCAAAGCGCGTCAATGGCGGGGATGATTCTGGCGGCGTGTTGCAGGCCGTGGGGAAAGGCGTCTTGGAGAAGCGTGTTGCCATCCTCAGCCAGCGCGACCGAGCCGAGCCGCGAGGAGGTTTCGATGGCCAGGGCGCGCGTGCTCATTTCGGAGGGGGCGAATCGGAGGACTGGTTGCGATCGCGCCAGAAGAACCAGCAAATCAGCAGAACTGCCAGGAGAGCGGCGCCGATCCACATCGAGTATTTGAATTGGCGGATTCGGTGGACCATCCGCGGGCCGTATTCGCCGCCCCAGTATCCGAGATACATGAACATTCCGCCGCTGGCGATGGCGGCCAGGCCGTCGGCGATGATGAATTTGTGGAATTTGAGGCGGCTGGTGCCGGCGGCGACCACCATCGCCCCGCGGATGCCCATGAACAGCCGACCCACCGCGACCATCCAGACGCCATATTTCTGGAAGAGCAATTCGGCCCGTTGGATGCGCGAGGGCGTGAGGTGCTTGCCAACGATCGGAACTTTGGAAATCTGTTCACCGTAGCGATAACCGAGGGTATAGAGGACGCAGTCGCCGCCGATGATGCCCAGCCACGCCAGGGGCGCGGCGATGGCGAGGTGCATGTGATGATGGTAGATCAACATTCCCGCGGCGATCAGCGGGACGTCTTCGGGCAAGGGAAATCCCAGACCGCAGGAAAACAGCAGGCCGAACAGGGTGCCGTAGCTTCCCCTGAGAAGCCAACCCCTGACCGTGTCGACCTCGAAATAGACTGCCAGCGGAAGCATCAAATGTAGTACATGGCCTGTTGGAGGTTGGCGAACTTGCTGACCTGCTCCATGAGTTGTTCGAGGGTCATTTTATCCAGAACGTCGTCGGTGGCCTGGGTGAGCCGCTCGTTGACCAGGCGCACGGCGGCCTTGCCGGGTGAAAGATCCGCGGTGGCAACGCCATCCCGCTCCTTGATGGTAAGCCGCCCTTCGAGCCTGCGGATGAGATCGCCGACGTGGATTTCCCGGGGCGACCGCGAAAGGCGATACCCCCCGCCGCTTCCGACCTTGCTTTCGAGGAATCCTCCGCGCCGCAGCGCCAGCAAGATCGCCTCGAGGAATTTGTTGGGCAAATCCTCCTGCTGCGCCAGGTCGCGGGATTGGATGAAGCCGGTGTGCCAGAGCCTGGCCAACTGGACCACCGCGCGCAAACCATATTCCGTCCGCTTGGAGAGTCGCAATCTGTCTCCGCACTAAGGCCGTAGGAATAGTAAGGGTTGGGGCGATTGGGTCAATGGGAATGGGTTGAAAAATGGTCATTGGTCATTTGTCATTGGTCATTCGCAAGACAATTCCGAATCGGCGATACCAATGACAAATGACAAGTGACCAATGACAAATGACCTGTCGCGTTGACGGCGTGGCGGCCATGCGGTTACAAGCAAATCAGTTTATTTCCGGAGACGGCATGGCGGAGCCCCCATTTTCTCGTCGGCGGTTTTTGGAAACATCGGGCGCCGCGTTGGCGGCGGCATCATTGGCAAAATTCGGAGCCAGATCATTGCTGGCTGCCGAAGACAGGGCGGCCGAGCCAACCACGCCGCTGGGATTCGCCTTTGTCGGACTTGGCGGGTTTGCCATGAACCAGCTTCTGCCGGGAATCTCGCGATGCAAATTCTGCAAGCCCGTGGCGCTGGTCAGCGGGCATCCCGACAAGGCCGCAGCCGTGGCCAGGCAATATGGCATCGAGTCCGGCAACATCTATAACTACGAGAATTTCGATTCGATCAGAAACAACCCGCGGATCGACGTGGTTTACATCGTGTTGCCCAACGGCATGCACCCGGAATATACGATCCGGGCGTTTGCGGCCGGGAAGCACGTGATGTGCGAAAAGCCGATGGCCATTACCGTCGAGGAATGCCGGCAAATGATCGCCGCCGCCAAGGCCGCCGGAAAGAAATTGCAGATCGGGTATCGAATGCACTGGGACGCGCCGACGCTGGCGTGCATCGACGCGCTGCGCAGCAACCAGATCGGTCCGATCCAGATCATCGAGGCGGAAACGGGATTCACCATCGGCGACCCAAGGCAATGGCGTCTGAACCGCAAACTGGCCGGCGGCGGTTGCCTGATGGACATCGGCATCTATTCGCTCAGCGCCGCACGATATCTCAGCGGGGAAGAGCCGACCGAGGTTTTCGCCCATACCTATCAAAACACCAGCGATCCGCGATTCAAGGAAGTCGAGCAGCACTGCGATTTTCAATTGAAGTTCCCCAGCGGAGTCCTGGCGAGTTGCCTGTCGAGCTACAACGCGAACATGAACCGATACGTCGTGCATGGGAGAAGGGGCTATTGCGTGCTGGAACCCGGGCAGTCGTACCGGGGCGTGAAGTTTCAGATCAGCCGCGGCCGCGGTCTGGAGCCGGTTGCCGTGGCCGAGGCGGATCAGTTCGTCGGCGAAATGGACGGCTTCGCCCAGGCGCTATCCGGCAACGCGCCGTTCAAGGCCACGGGCGAGGAGGGCTTGCAGGATTTGCGGATCATGGAAGCGATTTACGAATCGGCGCGGACGGAAAAGAGCGTCAAGGTTTAGAAGCTGTTTCCCCTCGCCCCGGTACTCCGGAGAGGGATAGGGTGAGGGGATGAATGCTGGGGGTGAATTGGTTTACCGGAAAATCCTACACCGCCGTCGCCTGCTGGAATTCCTTGCGGCGATCGGCCATCTGGGCTTTGAGGCGGGCCAGGATAGAACTGTGCATCTGGCTGACGCGGCTTTCGCTCAGGTCCAGGGTCAGGCCGATCTCCTTCATGGTCATCTCCTCGAAATAATAGAGGATGATGATGAGTCGTTCGGCACGGGAAAGGCCCTTGGTCATCAATTCCTTGAGG
>JBEKXM010000583.1:0-3138 GCA_049512115.1 Tepidisphaeraceae bacterium
CGCCTTCGTTCTGGGGATTTGGACGATCCTCGATCTTGGCTCGGCGTTTCTCACCGCTCCGCGCGACCTCACCGGCACATGGCGGCTGCTCAACCCCCCAACCTCCTCCCCCCGGCAATCCGAGTCCTTTTCCATCGCCCAATCCGGTAAGTTCCTCCGCTTCGCTTTTGAGGCCGGCCCCCAATTCGATGTCGTTCTTGCCTCCGCCTCCGACCATGGTTATCAAACCCTCACATTTGAGGGCAACGGCTGGCATGTCACCGGCGTCGGCTCCCCCGTCGGAGAAAACATGACCTTCACTTTTCAGCCTCCGTCTCCCCGTCAGGCCCCCCTTTCGGGTACATATCAACGCCAACGAATAGGATCGGAATCGTCTGGGTCACCGAATGCAGGCCACTGATTTCATCCTCTTACTGGTCGTTCAGATCGGCCTGGTCCTTGGCCTCAGCCGGATCATGGGCTTCCTCTTCGTCCGCTTCCGACAGCCCCAGGTCATGGGCGAAATGATCGCCGGAGTCATGCTGGGCCCAAGCCTCTTCGGCTGGCTGATGCCCGCCGCCTTCAAAGGCGTTTTCCCCGCACAGAGCATTCAATACCTCAACGCCCTCAGCCAAGTCGGAGTCATGTTCTTCCTCTTCCTCATCGGTCTTGAACTGGACCCCAAGCACCTCCGCAACCGCGGCCATGCGGCCGTCGTCATCAGCCACGCCAGCATTATGACCCCCTTCCTCGCCGGGGCCTGCCTGGCCGTGTTTCTCTATCCCAATCTCTTTAATGACGTCCCCACCATGCGCTTCACCTCCGTCGCCCTGTTCCTGGGCGCGGCCATGAGCATCACCGCATTCCCCGTCCTGGCCAGAATCCTCACCGAGCGAAACCTCCACAAAACCCAGGTGGGCGCGATCGCCATCACCTGCGCCGCCGTCGATGACGCCACTGCCTGGTGCATCCTCGCGGTCGTCATTGCCGTCGCCCGCGCCACCGGCGTCGGACCCGGACTCCTCACCGCCGCCAAGGCGGTTGTTTACATCCTGCTCATGTTCTTCCTCGTCCGCCCATTCCTCCGCCGGCTCGAACTTGTCTTCGAACGCCGCGGCGGACTTAGCCAAAATCTCCTGGCCATCATCTTTATTCTGGTCCTGGCATCCTCGTTCGTCACCCAATGGATCGGCATCCACGCACTCTTCGGCGCGTTTCTGATGGGCACGATCATGCCCAAGGGCACCGCCTTCGTCGAAACACTTACCGAGAAGCTTCAGGATTACACGGTCGTCTTTCTGTTGCCTATTTTCTTTGCATACACCGGCCTGCGCACTCAAATCGGCCTACTCGATCACGCCTCGCTTTGGTTCTACACCGGCTTGATAATCCTGGCCGCCAGCGCCGGGAAATTCGGCGGCTCCGCCGTCGCCGCCCGCGCCTGCGGACTCTCCTGGCGTGAAGCCTCGGCCATCGGAATCCTCATGAATACCCGCGGGCTGATGGAACTGGTCATCCTCAACATCGGCCGCGATCTCGGCGTCATCACCGAGGCCGTCTTCGCCATGATGGTCATCATGGCCATCGTGACCACCGCCCTGACCACCCCGATTCTTCAGTGGTTCTATCCGAAAGCCATCGTCGAAGCCGAAGCAGCAGCGCGCGAAAAGGCCGGGAAAAAGCCATTTACCGTGCTCATTCCCATCTCCTTCCCCGCCAGCGGCGGACCGCTGGCCAGAATGGCCGTCGCCCTCACGCCCGCCGTCCAGACCGGACGCCGGATCATCGCCCTTCACCTCCAGCGTCTTGCCGACCGCGACCCCTATTCCGTCCGAATGTCCGACGCCTCCGCTCAGCCCACCGAGGCGCTCCAGCCGCTCCTCGCCGCCGCCCGCGAACTGGACGTTCCCGCCGAGCCCATCGCCTTCGTCAGCCGCGACATTCCCAGCGACATCGCCCGCATCGCCCGCCTCCGCGCCGCCGACCTCATTCTCATGGGCTTCCACAAACCCGTCTTCGGACAGGCGATCCTCGGCGGCACCGTTCACCGCGTCATGACCGCCAGCGATAACGACGTCGCCGTCTTCGTCGATCACGGAATCAACCACGAAATCAAAACCGTTCTGGTCCCCTATCTCGGCGGCAAGCACGACCTGTTGGCTCTCGATCTGGCCGGCAGAATCGCCCGCAACGCCCGCGCCTCGCTGACCGTTTTGCACGTGATTCCCCCCCGCCGATCCGAACACGACGCCGTCCTCCACGCCCGCTCCGTGGTGGACAGGAATTTCGCCGATCCCACCCAGCCGACCCCCATCCATTTTCAGGTCATCGAAGACGAATCCCCCGTCGATGCCGTGATCCGCTCCGCCAGCGAATACAACCTGTTGGTCATCGGCGTCGAAGAGCAATGGGGGATGCAATCGCAACTTTTCGGCTTCCGTCCCGAGCGCATCGCCCGCGAAGCCGCGACATCGCTGTTGATCGTCCGCAAATACGCCGGCCCCGTCGTCGCTCCAACCGCCGCGTCGCGCCCGGCCGATACCGTCCACGCGTGAAACGTTCTCGCCGGATTTAGAGCCATTTCAAATCCGCTCGATCCGCCCCGAACGCCCACGGCGCCGCCGTGGGGTTTATCGCGACGCCATCTTTACCGCACAGGATGCGTTGATGCCGTGGTCGCAACGGGAGGTTCGATGAATACATTCGCGCACCGATTTGTCTGCGAATCAACAGTGAACTGTATACCCAACCGCTGATAGATCATCTGCGTCTCGCGAATTTCCGGATGGTCGATCACTCTGTCGGCCCCTTCGATGTAATCCTTTCCGTAAGCCGTTTCGATATCCGCCCGCGTTGATCCGATGCGGATTCGTTTGTCGGTCCAACCGGCGAAGGGACGCATCCGAGCCTTGCTGGAGCTGCGTGCTCCCTCGGCCACGATGAACCGAAGGCCGCCTTTGGGATCGACGTAAAGAACCAAGCCTTTCCCCGAGTATTCCAGCAACTCCATGGCTCCCACGCGCAGAACTCCCTGCGGTTGGCCGAGGACCGCTTCGATCTGCTGTTTCATCTCGCCCAATTTCAATTCGCCGATTCCGATGCCCGGCCTGAGCACCAGCTTTTCCAATTCCCGACCCGTCGGCGCTGGTGCAGGCGTTT
>JBEKXM010000584.1:0-3129 GCA_049512115.1 Tepidisphaeraceae bacterium
CCCGAGACCAGGGAGGCGTTCACCGTCGCTCCCGACGTGGTGTATTCGCCGATCGTGCCGCCATCGAAACTCGCGACAAACACGTCTGATCCAGACACGGCAATGCCCCCCCACCAGTTCCCCCCAGCGAGGGGGGCGCTCACCGTGGCTCCCGACGTGGTGAATTCGCCAATCGTGCCGTTGCCGGGGGTCGTAACAAACAGGTCCGATCCAGACACCGCAATGCCCAGTGGGTCATTCAACTTCGAGTTGAGGGTGGACGCCCCCGAAACGAGGGCGGCGTTCACCGTCGTCCCATCAAGGTTGTATTCGCCGATCGTGCAGTTGCCGTAGTTCGCGACAAAGATTTGTCCGCGCGCGGTCGCCGGCGTGAGTGCCGCTCCCGCCGACAGGCACAATGACACGACGGACAAGGGACTAAAAGTGACGCGAACCTTTTTTACACTTTCCATGATTGTCCTCCATCGTTCTATGTCCCGAGCGCACCATCCCACCGTCAACGCGATGGGGGCGAGCAACGTGCACCGGGGCATGTCTTTGCTGTCCGCCAAGCCGTCGCTTCCTATCACCGCCCGCAGCCAGAATTTCTCTCTGCCGAGCAGTTACCCTCCTTTCAACGATGACTCGCGAAATGCGGCTTGAAACAACCAAGAAGGGTCCAATGCGTTTGTATAACGCGCAGCGAGGCGTCGCCACAAGTCGGCTATTTAGCTGACGGCTAACTAGCTGTCAGCTATTCAGCCGACACCGCCCCGATGTTCCTTCCCGCGAAAAATGGCCATTTCCCGCGTTCCTGAGCGGATGAGCCCGCCTGAGACGGTTCTCTTGCTGTCCAATCGAGGCCGCTCCGAATGGGAGCCATAACTGCCTTCTGAAAAAACAGTTACAAGCACATACCAAGTTAGTATACACTTATCAAACTCTCGAAACTGTCTCAAAGTGTCGCATTGTGTCTCATCATGCCGCGACGGCCTTGACGTGCGTGGCTTGCCGGGGGGTTTGGTGTATGCGGAGGATGGGGCCGTGGAAAAAATTCCGGACGGATTTGAAATTGGATTCGATTCGAGACGGCTCGGAACTGGTGAGGATGACGCCGTCGATTCCGCCGCCTTCGAAGGCGCGGCTGGCCGGGACGATCGGAAGATCGCGGTAGGATAAATTCTCGAAGGCCGGGTTGTTGTCGGCGAGGCAGCGCATTTGCAATCCGGTGGATCGGCAGGCGTTGTAGGTGGCCCAGACGTTGTCGGTGAAGTCGGCCAGGACGACGCGCCAGACGCTGCCGCGGCGAGCCCAGTCGCCGATCATGGTGGCTTGTGCGCGGAATGCGAACACGGACTCCAGCACGTCCTGAGTCACCGGGTCGGCGGCGGAGATGATTTGGCGGATGGATCGCAAGCGAGCCAGCAGAACCGCCAGATGGCCGGCGCGTTTCTTCCCGCCGTGTGCGGCCAGGGCGCGGTATTTCGTCGCCCAATCCTGCCAATAGATTTGCCGCAGTTTTGGCGGCAGATACCGATGCGCCACCGCAAGCTGCTCGGCGACTTCGGCGACGGTGGGAGAAGTCTCATCGGCGGGATTGGCCAGGCCATGGAAGACGATGTCTTCCCGGCGGTCGATGCGAAACCCGGCGCCCAGGATGCGGAAGCTGAGATCGTAATCCGCCGCCGATCCGCCCATTGCCGGGAATCCGCCGATGCGGTCCACAGCCGACTTGCGGAAAGAGCTTGCCGCGACCTTCACGAGGGTCGGCAAAGCCGGACCTTGGGTGGCGCCGTCGGGCATCATCAATTTTCCAACGACGGCCCCGATGGTTGAATCGGAATCGAGATGGGACAGGACCGATCGGAGCGCCGCGCCGTCGGCCGGGCCGGAATGTTCGCCCAGCGGGATGATGTATTGCCCGGAACATGCCGCGATTGGCTCGTCCTTGGCCGGCAGGCAAACATTGGGAAATTCCGCCCGGATCGCCTCGGCCGAGCCATTGGCGGGAGTTTCGCTACCGAGACAGATTTCCCATTGGCCCCGCGGCAGGGGGGTTATCCCGCACAAATGGGAGAGGATATTGCGAACCGCTGCGGGACGGTGAGGTGCCGTCAGGAGATAGCTAAGTCGCATATCCGTCGGGTTTATTGGCCGGCTCATTTGCATGGGTTCAGTTCCAACGGGCATTCGTCCGATAAATACCTCAGATGGTTCCTGGCAGGAAGATTTGCAACCTGGAAAGGCTGCTGGCCGTGCGCCGCGAGGCGCGATCCGCCGGTCGGATTATCGTCCATTGCCATGGCTGTTTTGATATCGTCCATCCGGGGCACATTCAGCACTTGCAATACGCCAAATCATTGGGGGATGAATTGGTGGTGACCGTGAGCGCCGATTCGCAGGTGCAAAAGGGCGTGGATCGGCCGCTGATCCCCGACGATCTTCGCGCCTCGAGCGTAGCGGCGTTGGAATGCGTGGATTGGGTTTACGTCAATCCGCATCCGACCGCCGTGGAACTGCTCGAGGAAATCCAGCCGGACATTTACGTCAAGGGCAAGGAATACGAGCGCAACAGCGATCCGCGCTTCCTGGCCGAGCGCGATGCGGTGGCGCGTCACGGCGGAAGGGTGGTCTTCTCCAGCGGAGAGGTGGTTTATTCCTCCACCTCGCTCATCGACGCCATGGAAGACCGCCAAACCATGACCGATGAAAAAGTTTTGCGATTTCGCAGGAAATTCGATCTTTCCGGCGCGTCGCTGCACCGCGTGATCCAGAAATTCCGCGGGCAGAAGGTGGTGGTGGTGGGGGACTACATTCTCGATTGTTATCACTTTTGCGACGCCACGGGGATCGCCGGCGAAGGGCCGATGATGGCGCTTCGCCAATTGCAAAGCCGCGATTATGACGGCGGCGCTGCGGTGATCGCGCTTCATTTGGCCGGCCTCGGCGCCCAGACCACGCTCGTGACCAGCCTGGGGAGCGATCCATTCTCGCGGGAAGCCGCCATGCGATTGCAGAGCCGCGGATTGACCGTGGAATCCTCCGGTCATCGCCGGCAGATCGTCACCAAGAGCCGCTACCTGGCGGATCAAACCAAGCTTTTCAAGGTCGATTGCGGAACCGTCGATCCGATCGATTCGCAATGCGAGC
>JBEKXM010000585.1:0-3116 GCA_049512115.1 Tepidisphaeraceae bacterium
ATGCGGGAATGAACGGATTGCCGCTGGAGACGCTGATTGTCCGGAAACCCGAGAAACCGGATGCGAAGAACAATCAGTATTGGCTCGACCAGGGTCCGGCGATTTGTTATGGCCCATCGGCGGCCGCGATACTGAAATTGTGCCGGCAACAAGCGGGGCAGCCGGGAAAGGCATTTGCGCATCAGGCTGTGTTGTTGGGTGATCCGGTTCTTCAGCGTGATGCGGCCGGTTCGCCGCCGCCGGCCGTAGCGGAGACCAGAGACGCCAGTCTCGCCGCTTACGGTCCTCTCAGTCCGCTGCCTGGAACGCGAACCGAAGTCACCGGCATCTATCAGGTGCTCACGGGCCACTCCTATGCCAACCACCCCGATGACTCGGTCGTCGTTTTGCTGGGTGAGGACGCGACCGGGCCGCGCCTGGCCGATGCGGTGGCGGGCACGCGCTATCTGCATCTGGCGACGCACGGCCTGGCGAAATCCGGACGGGACGCCATCTACAGCAGCATCGTTCTCACGCAGCCGCGAGCGGTGAGTTCGCGGGACACGGGGCTTCTGACGCTTCGGGATCTGTTCGATCACTGGGGCGGCAAGTTGGACGGGACCGAGTTGGTGGTGCTGAGCGCTTGCGATTCCCAGGGCATCGACAAGGGCAAAGGCAACGCCGTCACGGACGAAGGGGTCTTCGGCTTGCCGTGGGGATTCTGGTGCGCCGGAAGCCCGGCCGTCGTCGCCAGCCTTTGGGAAGTTCAGGATGCCAGCACGGCGAAGCTGATGGAGCAGTTTTATCGAGACCTGCAATCGCGGGAGAATAAGACCAAGCTCGCCGCGTTCACCGCCGCCCGCAAACAACTCAAGCAGGAATATTCCGAGCCATTTTTCTGGGCCCCGTTTATCTATCTAGGCAATCCCAATTGAACGGAATGAACCGGAGGATACCGTGAGCAGAATTCGCTCGTTCGCCATCGTTGCAGTCTTGGTCGTGTTCAGCGGTGCCGGGCTGTCGCGCGGCGACGATGCCGGGCCGGTGGCCGCATTTCCCTGGCTGCACGAGGGGACCGTTTTGACATTTTCCAAGCACGCGGCGATCGTGCCCGGCAAGCCGGTTAGCTGGAAACAAGACGACTATGGCGATTGGATCGATCCACAGACGGGCAAATCCTACGACAAGTACATCAACTACGGAACTTCGGCCCCCATGCTGGGCCAGACCCGGGTCCTGGCCATCGATGCCAACTCGGTGGCGTTGGAGAACGCGACCTTCGCCTTGGAGCAAAAGCTGGGATTTGCCGATCCGGTATTGCAGCCGAGCATGTCGCAGGTCGCCAATGTATTTGCAAACGACTATTGGAAATCCCCAGCCGTGCTCGCCGGCGAGGCGACCGATGCGAGCAAAGGCATATTGGTGACGCTTATCACCTGGCCGTTTCGCGACCAGAAGCGCGATGCCGTCCGGATTCAAATCACCAATGACCAGCTATACCAGTTGGAAATCTACGACCTTCAAACCGGGATTTGCCTTCACGTCGCCAGCGCGTGGGTATCCGGGCCGGACGCCGACACGCACATCACACGCTCCGATTTGATTCGCATGCGCGATCCGGCGATTCCCTGGTCCAGCGAGCCGATTCCGCAAATGGCCCTGAACTCGAATTCCATGCACTACGTCGGGCAATTGAAAAGGGGCGGCGCGTTTGCCCGCCTGGCCCCGCAGGCGGTCTCGATCGATTTCATCCTCAAGAAACGGGGGCTGCGATGGATCTGGTTCGACACCAAGGCGACGGTCTCGGGATTGATGGTTGCCACGCCGCCGTTTCTCTACGGTCCCGGTGAGTTTTGCGGCCTGTGGATCGGACCCAAGGCTGCCGCGTCATTTCAGCCGGGACAAATCCTGGATAACGACCCGGACACGAAGATGAAGACGGTCGTCAGCAAGATCAACGGAAATTCGGTCGAGATTACCTCCTCGAACATGAGCAGCGGCCGGGCATGCGTCTTCGATCTGGCCACCGGAATGCAGACGGCTTGGGCGGAATATGATGGCCCGACCCAGAATACCCAGACCATGCAGCGGCAAATGGGCGGCCAATAGCGCGACTCACGCATGACCCTTTAATTTACTTTTTCGGATAGACCCGGATTGCCTTAGAATGCGAGGCATGGATGACCAAGAGCCGCCCATCCTGAATTATGCCGATGCACACACCGACGAGTGGATTGCCATCGCTCGGTTCCCAGATGAGATCACCGCTCGCCTGGCGTCGGGCAAACTGGATGCGGCGGGCATTGAGGCCATTATTGAGAACGCGCTGGATCCTTTTGGGGCAGCCAGTTGGACCAGCTTGGCCGTGCAGCCGGACAATGTTAAGGCCGCAATAGCCATTCTGACGGACAGTCCGGCCAAGCGATGGCTTGTCGGTCAGTAAGGTGCGGCAGAATGAACCTTGATGCGAAACGCATGCGGCGCGGGTAAGCTGCCGGCCGACGAGGTGAAAAGGGTATGGGCATCCCCGCTTTCGGACAGAGCGATCCGCTGGGGCATTTCGCCCGGATGATCCCCAACTGCCTGGCCTACGCCCAGGCGGCCAAGGCCGCGGGCCGTAGGATCGTCGGCATCGCTTGTGAGTTCACTCCGCGCGAGTTGATCCTGGCGGCGGACGCCGTGCCGGTATGCCTGTGCGGCGGCTCGGCCAAAATGATCCCACCGGCCGAGCAGCACCTTCCGGCCAACCTCTGCCCGCTCATCAAATCGACCTACGGATATCACCTGACGCGGAGCAATCCTTTCATGGAGATGGCCGACCTGATCGTCGCCGAGACCACCTGCGACGGTAAGAAGAAGATGTACGAATTGATGGGCGCAACCCGCCCGATGTACGTGATCGAATTGCCCAACAAGAGCGATCGCGCCGAATCGCTAGGATATTGGCACGCGCAACTGGTCGCCTTCCGGGCCGAACTGGAGCGGCGCTTTGCCGTGAGCATCACCGACGAGGCCTTGCGGCGCGCCATTCGGTTGATGAATCGCGAGCGTGGCCTGCGCCGGCAACTGGCGTCGCTGATGAAGCGCCCAAGTCCGCCTCTGAGCGGCCGGCAGTTGCTGGATTTCAAGAGCAGCAT
>JBEKXM010000586.1:0-3113 GCA_049512115.1 Tepidisphaeraceae bacterium
GATGACGCGTGCGCCGCGGCGGGCGAAGAGGTCGGCGTAGCGCACGAACTGAATCGTGTCGCCGATGCCCTGCTCGGAATAAAGCAGAATCGTCTTGCCGGCGACGTCGGGACGGCCGGTGGGCTGGCAGCCCCATTGGCGAGAGGGATCGCGGTGGACGTTGTCGCTGAAGGACTGGCAATCCCATCGGGATTCGTACTGGAGCCAGCCGTTTTCGTAATCACCCAGGGTGATGAGACACATGGCCCATTGTCCGCGGGCCTCGGTGCAGAGCGGGTCGGCTTCGACGGCACGGCGCCAGAGATCGGCGGCGTCCTCGAACCGCCCGGCGGCTTTGAGGCCGTCCGCCGGCAGCCGCACCGTTTCCTCGTTCGCCTTGCCCGTGTCGCGGATTCGGTTGAAAACGGTTTCCTCGGCCACGTCAAGTTGGTTGTCCCGGCAAAGGGCCATGACCAGATCGTGATGCGTGCCCTGGCCGTTCGGATCCAGTTGCAGGGATTTTCGCAAGCCCTCGATGGCCTGCGGCAGATCACCCTTTTTGCCCAGGCAAGTGCCAAGGCGATGCCAGTGCTCGGCGGAATCGGGCCGGAGCTCGATGGTCCTTCGGCGAGCGCCGATGGCGCGGTCCCAATCCTCGAGGCGTTCACAGGCCAGGCTCAGGTTCGCCCAGGCGTCGATATGGCTGGGATCGATCTCGACGGCCCGCTGGAAAATGTCGCGCGCCTCGGACAGACGATTGTCCTCTCCCAGGCAGATGCCAAGGTAGTTGAGAACCGTGACGTTGTCCGGCGCCATTGCTAGGATTTGGCGAAAAATATTCTCGGCCTCGGCCAGCTTGCGGGCGGACTGGAGTTGTTGGGCCAACTGAATCGCTTGATCGACGCTTAAACCCGGCATGGATGGATCGTATAAGAACGGTTGGCGGGGTTCCACGGAGTTGGCGTTTGAGAAAAGGGGTCATAAGCCTTTTTCGCGATTTCCACTAAAAACAGGCACATTTGTCGCTTAGATTAGAAATGGCTTATGACCCCTTTTTGTGATTGCCGAATGGGTGCGGGGCGATATCCTTGGTGGCATGGAAATCCGCGTAATGACGGCGGGCGATCTGTGGGCGATTCGCGACATCGACGCGACGGTCGAATCGTCGCAATATCTGCACATTGAGCGGGCCGGCGAGGGGCTGGCGTTTTCGTGGAAAACGCAATTGCGGCCGCTGCGGGAAAAACGGGTGCATCGGCATGCGCTGGACGACGAGCGGGAATTTGCGATCAAGCAGATCGTCATCGGCGCGGAGGAGGGCATCGCGCTGGTGGCGGAACACGAAGGCAAGCCGGTGGCGACGGCGGCGGCCATGCCGGACCGGAGCGCGGGGGTCCTGCGGCTGATCGACGTGCGCGTGGATTTTGATTTTCGCCGGCAGGGATTGGCATCGGCGATGTTGTTCCGGATGATCCAGGAAGCGCGGCAGAGCGAGCTGCGCGCGGTGATGGCCCGATCGGCGGCGGATGATTTCCCGGCGCTACAGCTTCTGGGCAAGCTCGGCTTCGAGCCGGCGGGGTTGGACACGCATTACCATTCCAATCACGACCTGGTGAAGGAATCGGTGGTTCTTTTTTTCTATCTCACGTTGAACTAGCGCGGTTGGTGCAATGGCGCTGCGGAGGGGGAGCGATTTGGGGTGAAAATCCTGCCGACTGAAGTCGGCAGGCCGCTACGGAGTTTCTAAACCGTGATAAGTGACAAATGAGCGAAGAAATGCAACGCGAGGCTGGCGGCGAGGAATTCGATCCGCGCGACATTGCCCGGCGGGTGAGTTTGATCGGGCCGGAAGAGGCGGCGGTGGTGCTGGAGTTTCTGCCGGCCGAGGTGGCCGCGGGGGCGCTGGAGAACCTTGCGCCGCAGGCGGCGGGGGAAATCCTCAGGGGGATCGAGCCGGGGCGCGCCGGCGGGCTGATTGGGCGGATGGACCGGCAGGCGGCGTCGAACGTCCTGTCGGCCATGGCGCCGGACGACCGCGTCGATTTGCTGAGGCAGTTGAAGGGCCAAGTGCACGATGCGCTGGTGCAGCAATTGGGTGCGGCACAAGCGGCGGAGACGCGACAACTGGAGCAATACCCCCCCCACACGGCCGGTGGGATCATGACGACGCAGGTCACCTGCCTGCACAAGGATATCACGGTCGAGCAGGCGATCGCCGAGCTGCGCCGCATCCATCAGGAGCTGGGGCAGATGTTCTACGTTTACGTCGTGGACGAGCAGCGGCGATTGCTGGGCGTGTTGTCCATGCGGGACCTGATCCTGGCGCGGCCGGAGAGCACGCTGGGGGTGATCATGATTCCGACGGTCAAAAGCGTTCCGGCGACGATGGACCGGGAGGAAGTGGCGCGGCAGATGCGCACCTCGCGATTCCTGGCGCTGCCGGTGGTCGATGCCGAGGGACGATTGTGCGGGCTGATCACTTTGGACGACGTGGTCGACGTCATTCAGGACGAGGCGACGGAGGACGTTCAGCGCATGTTCGGCGCCGGGGCCGAGGAGCGATTGAGCAGCCCGTGGCAATTCAGTTTCTCCCGGCGGATCGGGTGGTTGCAGGTGAACCTGGGAACGGCGTTTCTGGCGGGGCTGGTGGTGGCGATGTTCGGGGGAACGATCAGCAAATTATCGGTGCTGGCGATCTATATCCCCATCGTGTCGAGCATGGGGAGCAATGCCGGGGCCCAGGCGATGTCGGTGGCGATCCGCGGCATCACGCATGGCCGGACCGACCGCAAGCTCCTGGGCCACGTCCTGATGCGGGAAACGATCGTGGGCGCCCTCAGCGGCGTGGTGATCGGCGTCACCACGGCGCTGATCGCGATGGCGTGGCAATATCACCATGGAATCGCCCTGGGCGCGGTCGTGGGCGCGTCGCTGATCGTCACGCAAACGCTCGCCTGCGTCAGCGGCGCGGCGATCCCGTTCATCATGCGCCGGCTGGGATTCGACCCGGCCCAATCGGCGACGATCTTCATCACCACGATTACGGACGTGGCGGGTTTCGCGTGTTTGCTGGGACTGGCGACGCTGTGCGCGGGGTGGATGAGGTAAGTTAGTTGCGAGTTGCGAGTTGCGAG
>JBEKXM010000587.1:0-3102 GCA_049512115.1 Tepidisphaeraceae bacterium
ACCAGCCACATCAGCACGCGCACCTTACGCTCCTCGTCGACTTATTCATCAACGGGCGTTTCGGCGATGAAGGCGCAATGCGCGAAACGGGGATCGTTGAGCAAGCGGCGGAAAGGCTCAACGCCCATGGTTCCCTGCCCGATGTGTTCGTGCCGGTCGAGCTTCGATCCGCGCTCGGCTTTAGCGTCATTGCAGTGCCACACGCGAACGGCATCGAAGGTCACGGTCGCCCCGGCCTGCTTCATCGTCTCTGCATAGCCTTCGGCGCTCACCATGTCGTAGCCGGCCACATGCGTGTGGCACGTGTCGAGGCAGACAGCCACCGGAGCGTGGCTCTTGAGCCGCTCGACCAGTTCCGCCACCTGCTCGAAGCTGCCGCCGAGCGAGAACTCCGCGCCGGCCGTGTTCTCAATGAGGATATGGAACAGGGTGCTCTGCCACGGCAGCCCGTCGATCGCCCGCTCGATGGAGTCTGCCGCCAGCTTCAGGCCTTCGTCGCGCGTGAGCCCCTTCCACGAGCCCGGATGCAGGACGAGGTACTCGGCGCCGAGGACCAGGGCACGCTCAATCTCGCCGCGAAAACCCGCCACGCTCTTCTCGCGAATCTCGCTGGACTGGCTGCAAATGTTGATCAAGTAGCCGGTGTGGATGACCAATGGGCCGATGTCAAACTTGGCGCAGAGCTCGCGCATGCGCTCGGCCTGTTTGGGATCGACCTTGGGCGCACGCCACATGCGCGGGCTTGCGGAGAAGATCTGGAAGGTGTTGGCGCCAACCTCGCGGGCGCGCTCAACGGCATTTGAGGCCCCGCCGGTTGTCCCCAGGTGCACGCCGATGCGCTTGACCATGGGGACAGTTTACCGTGCGTTCACGAATTGCGCGGAAGTTGCAAAGGCCTGACAATTCCGTGACAACTTTCGAAGAAGAACGCTGCTAAGCTCACTCACGCCTGGAAGAGTTCCATCGGGTTTCCTCCAATCCAAATTTCAGTGAGGTCAACGAACATGAACTTCCCTTGTGTGAAGAATCTTTCGAATCTCACCGCTTCGCTGCGCGCTCACAAGACGGGGGTGCTCCATGCCGCCATCGCTTTCACATTGCTTGCCGGCGCTAGGCTGTGCGTCGCCCAGCCCGGTTCCGTCTTCGACCCGGATGCGGCGTTCCTGCCCAGCCAAGTGTGGGACATCTCCACGGTGCCGTCGAATGGGGATGTGAATCCGTACGGTGTGGCCTTTGTCGATGAGAGCTTTCCCCTTGGCACAGGGCCGCTGCATCATGGCGACATCCTGATCTCGAACTTCAACAACTCCGCGAACCTTCAAGGCACCGGGTCGACGATCGTCGATATTTCGACGAACGGCGCGCAGACATTGTTTTTCCAGGGTGGCGCGGGACTTGGGCTGACGACTGCGCTGGGCACACTGCGCGCGGGATTCATTGTTGTGGGCAACGGACCGACGAGCGACGGCAGCTCGGGCACGGCCACTGCCGGCTCCCTGATTGTGATCAACAACCAGGGAACGCAGGTGCAGTCCATCACCAGCCCGGCCATCAACTATCCGTGGGACATGACGCTGGTTGACGAAGGCAACTCCGCCATTGCGTTCGTCAGCAACGCGCTTGACGGGACGGTGAACCGGCTCGAGTTCGGAGTGAATTCCTCTGGCCTGACGCTCAAGAATTGGAAGACGATTGGCTCCGGCTACATCCACCGCGGCGATCCGGTTTCGCTATTTGTGGCACCGACGGGCAGCGCCTACGACCCCAATCACGACATTCTCTACGTGGCTTCGACCGGCGATAACGCGGTGTACGCGATCCACAACGCGTCGACACGGACTTCGAGCGCCGGAGTTGGCCAGCTGATTTACCAGGACAACGCCCATCTGCATGGCGCGCTGGGTTTGGCGTGGGCGCCGAACGGGCATCTGCTCGTGACCAACAATGACACCGTCAATCCCGATCCGAATCAGCCCAGCGAGATCGTCGAGTTCACGATCCATGGCGAATTCGTGAAGGAGATTTCAGTCGATCCGACGCCGGGAGGTTCGTTTGGCCTGGCTGTCCACAACGGACGGTTTGGTTCGATCTTCGCCGCGGTCGACGACAGCACGTCCACCCTCTTCCGCTGGCGGTTGAACGCGTTTCCATTCTGAGATTGCACCCTTCCCTCTGTCCTTTCACTCCCACCTGAGCCGCGAGGCAAAGGTGGGATGCCGTCTGCTCCTCTGGCCTCCTCCGGCCATCTACGTGAACAAAGTTTGATCGGCCGAGCGCGAATACCAAGTTGCGATGAATTTTTATCGCGGAGTCGATCCGGCGTACCCATGGCTGGTCGGTGAGCCGAAGGACCCGGAGGCGAAACAATAGCCGACATCTCTGACTGAGAGTGATGCCCGAGCAGCCTCGTGTTTACGTTTTGATTACCCCCCCCTACCCCTCCCCGTCTCTGTCGATAACCGTTTTCTTTTCATGGTGCTGGAACAAATATAGTGCGCCAACCCTCTGATTTCATGCAACTTACCCGCAGAGATTAGACAGTAAAGGAGTTAAGCCAGCCTTTGGCTCGCAGCCAACAGTAAACATTGGACGGTGAACAGCTAGCCTGCTTTTTCCCATTCCAATTCGATTGTGCGCCGAAAGGCGGAAATTATCCGCAAAGTTGGCGGATCTATTTTGGGTTTGTTTTCAGCGGATTGCGGAAGACCGAGGGTGGGTGGGATCTTAACAACCAGAGAACAGCAAGCCGGCTGCCGACATGCGAGCCAGCCGCCGGATCGGCGCGCCGAGAGCAGGCGAGGCAGCGTTTGTGCGATCCCAGGTCTCAGAATTGAGACCTGGGGCGCCCGACACCCTGCGTGGTGGAATAATCCTCCCCCACCCAAGCAGAGCTTGGATGGGGCACCCAGCTGATGTACCAGCCGCCATTAAACTTAGAAGGGGGTGAACTGGATGCCGCGACCCGAAAACCGAATTCGACGGCACTGAGGGTGACGTTCTGATCGCAATCTACGAGTGGCCAGACGTTCCCTTCTCGACATACACGTTGACACAGAGACTGAATCCCAAGTTCCAAATCACCACCCCGGAGTACCGCACTGC
>JBEKXM010000588.1:0-3097 GCA_049512115.1 Tepidisphaeraceae bacterium
CATGGCCCTCTTCGACTCCGCCGGCAACGCCCTTCCCGCGATCGATGTTTACAAAAGTGATTAGCGATACAACATTAAAGGATCCCCCCCAAAAGCCCACGGATGGCCATCCGTGGGTTCCCTTCCCCGCCCAAAAAATATTTCCAAAAAATCCCCGCTTTCCCAAAAACACGTCTAAAACTTTCACCTCCCGGCTATATATATAGAGGACACTCTCTTGCCCGCAGTTTCCCTCGCTCAAAGCTCGCGCCAAGCTACCCCCCCGGGGGGATATGGGACATTGTGAGAGCGGAACGGACACGCGCCAATTTCGCGCCGTGGCAAAACGGCCACCTCCATCTGAAACGTCGCGAACCGGGTCGGTGACAGCGACACAGTCGGCCCTGGCGCTATCAAGAACCGCGACTGTGTCACCGTCCCCAAAAATCAGCCAAAATCGTGCGAAATCAGTTTCTTCCGAGACAGTCCATGCGAGCTTTAACCCCGAATTCAATCCAATGATCTATCGCACTTTCAAAAACTCCGCAGCGGCCTGCCGACTTCAGTCGGCAGGGTTTCCTCGGCAAACCCCCTCGCCCGCCCCCGCGCAAAGCGCACTGATTTCTCGTTCCGAAAGAAGATCGGACGTGCCCCAATTCCGCGATGTGGCCCAACAGCCAGCCCCAAGTGAAATTTCGCGAAACCGCCCGGTGACAGTGACAACGTCGCCCCTGGCGCTATCAAAAACCGCGTCGTTGTCACCGCCCCCAAAAACCAGGCAAAATCGCGCAGATTTCTGTTTTGGTCGCGGCTCTGCCGAGTCATTCGCAACGCAACGCCTACTTCCCACCCGTCGTGGCAATCCCCTCGATGAACGTCCGCTGCGCCAGGAAAAACAGAATCAGCGTCGGCAGGCAAACCAATGTGGAAGCGGCCATCAGCAATTGCCACGGCGTGCCGCCGATCCGGCTCTGAAACGCCTGGAGTCCCAGCGCCAGCGTGTATTGCTCGGGGCGCTGGATGAAAACCAGGGGGCCGAGAAAATCGTTCCATACCCCCATGAAGCTGAAAAGCGCCACCACCGCCAGCGCGGGCTTGGCCAGGGGAAGAACGACGCGCCAGAAGATGGCAAATTCCGTACAGCCGTCGATGCGCGCCGCCTCGGAAAGTTCCCTCGGCAGCGTCATGAAGAATTGACGGAGTAGGAAGATATTGAACGCCGACCCGAACCACGCCGGCAGCCATAGCGGTTTGAACGTGCCGAGCATTTGCAGCGCGTTGTCCGGCCCCCACCACGCCGCGGTGTGCAGGTCCATCCAGCGGAAAATGCGAAACACGGACACCATGGTCACGGGAAATGGAATCATGATGGTGGCCAGCATGATCCCGAACAGCACGCCCCGGCCGCGGAATGGAATCCGCGCAAAACCGTACGCGACTATTGCGCTGGAAAGCGTGGTGCCCAGGACCGTGAGGATCGCGATCACCAGAGTGTTCCGGGTGTACAGCGTCGCATGAAAGGTCGGGTGCGTGAACACGTCCAGGTAATTGTGCCATTTCCACGGGTGGGGGATGAACTGCGGCGGCACCTGCTGCGTCTGGCTGCCGGCTTTCAGGCTGGTCGAAACCATCCAGATAAACGGCAGCAGGTATCCCGCGCAGACGCAGATCAACCCGAGATGGATCGACGCCGCGGTCCAGAAATTCGCCATTCGTCTTTCTCGCGATTCGGCGTTCATCCGTAGTGCACCCATTTCTTGGCGGACCAGAATGCCAGCCCCGTCAGCACCATCGTGATCGCCAGTTGAATCCACGCCAGAGCGCTGGCGTAACCCATGTTGAGGTATTTGAACGCCTCGTCGTAGTTGAACATCGTGTAGAAATACGTCGCTTTATTCGGCCCGCCCGAGGTTATGATGTAGGGAATCGTCAGGATCGAAAACGTCCCGATGATGGCCATGATCAGGTTGAAGAAAATCACCGGCGTGAGCATGGGGAGCGTGACGGCGAACATTCTGCGCCACGCCCCCGCTCCGTCGATCTCCGCCGCCTCCAGCAGCTCGCGCGGAACGTCCTGCAGGCCGGCGAGGTAAATCACCACCGTGTTCCCTACGCCCCAAACGCTCATGAACGCCAGCGACGGCATCGCCATTCGCTCGCCCAGCCAATCCGGCGGAGGCAGGTGCAGCTTGCCCAGCAGCATGTTGAACACCCCCATCGTCGGATTGAACATCCACATCCAGATCATGGCGGATGCAAATGCCGGCACCAGCGACGGAAGAAAAATGATCGCCCGATAGACCGTCTGCCCGCGAATCCGCGCGTTGAGCATCAGCGCCAGCCCGAGCGACACGAGCATTCCCGCCGGCAGCGCCATCGACGCGTAATACAGCGTGTTCCGCAGCGACTTCCAGAACACCACGTCGTGAAACAACTGTTGATAGTTGTCGAGGCCGATCCACAGCGGAGCGCGCCGCGGCGCCGTCAGTGCGAAGTCGCAAAAGCTATAATAGAACGACAACCCGATCGGCACGGCCGTGAAAACGGCGAACCCCACGATCCACGGGGAGATAAAGGCAATGCCTTTGAAGAAGTTTCGACGTTCCTCGCTCGTCATGAACCCTTGGGCTAGTTGATTCCCAATCTCTCGCGCTGCTGCTGGATTCGGTTGACCCGATCGAACCGCTCCATCATCCGCGCCTGCGCCTTTCGCATCGCCTCGGCCGGGTCCACCGGTTCCAGCGACACCGCCTGAGACGTGTCGATCATTTCCTGGTACATCTCCGCCCAGATCGGACTCACCGGCACGCAATGCGCATTCGGACCGGCCGCCAACTCCTGGAATATCGCGATGTACGGATTCGGATGGTGCGCCAGAAAATCCGCGCTCACCTGCCGAAGCTGGCAATTCTTGCAATGCAGCGTGTTCAGCTTCTCCGAAACGTCCTGCCGGTTGACGTACGCGATGAATTCAAACGCCTCCTTCGGATGCCGCGCGCCCGTCGGGATTATCAGGCAGTCAAAGCTGTTGTAACTGACCATATCCTTTCCCGCCACCGCCGATGGAAACGGCCCCACGACCCACACGCAATTGGCCCTTCGGTCTTTCAATTCCCAT
>JBEKXM010000589.1:0-3078 GCA_049512115.1 Tepidisphaeraceae bacterium
TGATGTAAGGCCAATAACTCAATGGAAAGTTGCAAGGAACCAAACGGATGAGGTATATGCGTCACAGCACTGGCCGGTTTTGAGCGCCCCGCGCTGGCCGGTTTTGGCGCGCCCCGCGACACACCCACGATCCCCTCGAATCCCCCCAGGAGCGCGACCCCGATCTCGAAGCCGCCCTCGGCGACCGCCGCCAAGAATTATTCGATCTCCTCCACAACGACGCCCGCAGTGCCATTCCCGAATTGGAAAGCCTCCTGGAACGATTTCCCAACTCCAGAATGCTGATCAACTGGCTCAGTGCGGCCTATCAACGCATTGGCGATCACGAAAAGGCCGATTCCATGATTAAGCTGTGCCACCAGCGCCATCCCGATTATCTGTTTGCGCGGACCAATCTGGCCTCGCTCCACCTCCAAAACGGCGACACCGCCCAGGCCGATGCCGTCATGCAGCACAAGTGGGACCTGAAGCTCATGTACCCGCATCGCAACGTTTTCCACGTTTCAGAGTTCATGGCCATGAGCTACGTCGCCATCGATTACTGCACGCAGACCGGTAATTCCCGCGCGGCTGAATCGATCCTCGAATCCATGATCCAGCTCGCCCCCGACCATGAAGCCACCAAATCGGCTCAAAAAATGATGTATGGCTCCCTCCTCACGCAGTTTCTTGACCGACTCTCCCGCAGGTCTCGGCGATACCTGCGCCCGGAACGTTGAAGATACCCTTCGCATCCCGGCATCCTGTTGGTTTTGCTTAATTTTCTGGCGTCCGCGCGGCAAACGATGGTATAATCTCTTCGCCGAAGCAGATGATCTTCGGGTTCAAGTACCGGCTTTGATGACCTGCGGGAGCCGGGGCGTCAGAACATCGCCTCTTGAAGGCCAATTCATCCGGTTCTCCGGAGCGCCGACATCATTTGAGACATTCTGCTTCGGCTTTTTTCTGCGCACACCGTTCCGTTCGCTTCCCCCGCGAATTCTTATTCCGGGTATGGGATGGGTTGTCCGACCAGCGGTTTTATTTTCCTCCCATTTTTATCCGGCCTTGCCGGGCGCGTGACGCAATCGGCGGGCGCTCTTCTCTTGTTCGTCTGCGCTATGTGAACCACGTCTTCTTTACAAAGCGATTGCGGGCGCTTTCGCAGACCGCAAAAATACCCCACCTTCCCGGCGTCCCGACAACTGAAGAAAGACGTTGCGGTCAAAACAATCGCATTGGCGGATTCGACGGAGATCTGCAGGTTGCTGAAATTCTAGCGACTGTGAGGCGAATTCATCTACGATTGTCGCAATGATCCCGTGATTTGTCGCATTCGATCCGGCAAAAAAACGAAAAAAGGGGGCAAAATCAGGCCGATTTTTGTTGTCATTCTCAGGATGACAAAATATCAAGTACCGCCGTGTGGAATTGAGCACGCGAAACCATGGCGTGGCGGTTCAGCCGCCGGACCGCGGAGAAGAGGAGAACTCATGTTTGTCGGATTCTGGCGGCGCGCCGCATTCGGTGCGGCAGTAATGCTCTATTCGTCGATGGCCCCGGCCACCAGTATCTGGACCGGGTCGAGTGGCATCGACAACAACTGGAACACCGGCACAAACTGGTCCGGTGGCTCGCCTGGCGCCAACGCCGACGTGGTCTTTCCTGTTGCGTCGGTGACGGCGTCCAACAACAACATCTCTTCGCTCCAGCTCAACTCGCTGACGTTTACCGGAAGCAACTATGCGTTGACGGGCAATGCCCTCACGCTGGGCAGCACCACTTCAGGGAGCGGGTTTATTTCCGTCAATGCCAACGCTGCAAACAACTCCGCCGTATTCGACATTGCCTTGGCGGGAGCCGCCGGAAATACGCAATTCTTCACTGTCAATACCGGAGCAGCGCTGACCCTCAGCGGCCAGCTTTCCGGTAGCACGGGCGTTGCATTGACCAAGGAGGGCTCCGGAACGCTCATCCTGACGGGTGACAACAGCGGCTTCACCGGGCCATTCACGCTCGCTAGCAGCGGCGGCATTGTCCAGACCCAGAATGCGTCGGCTCTGGGCGCATCCACCCTGACGGCGACCGTCGGCGTGAACTCACAATTGCAACTGGATAATGTGGCTGGAACAATCGCCAAGAACCTGTCGCTTAATGGCGCCGGCCCGACTGGCAACGGGGCGTTGTTGAACCTCGCCGGCACGAACACGCTTGCGGGAGATATCACGCTCGACAGCGATACGACCATTGGCGCGACGGCCGGCGCGATGACGCTCAATGGTCTGATCTCCGATTCAGGCGCGGGGCACAACCTCACCATTACCGGCAACGGCGTGATTGACCTTGGCAGCGCCGGCGGAAACACCTATCGCGGCAGCACGTCGATCAATGGCGGGGTACTTGCCATCGCCAATACCAGCGGATCCGCCACCGGCACGGGCAACGTGGTGATCAACAGCGGCGGAACACTTCGAGGCAACGGAGCCGTCAGCGGACAGGTTGTTCTCAACTCGGGCGGAGTGCTTGATCCCGGCCTCATAAGCGGCGGCGGAATGGGCACGGGCGCGGCGACATGGAACGGAGGGGGAGCGCTGGCTATACAACTGGGCGCTGACGGGCCGGGGTCCGATCAACTTGACGTAAACGGATCACTGCTGAAAGGCACAGCCGGCACGTTCCAATTCAGCTTCGACGCGGTCGGCGCCATGCCTGGCAACGTCTATGATCTGATCCAGTTCGCTTCGACGACCTTCGCGCCGGGCGACTTTTCATTTGTCTCCAGCAACCCTCTACTGGCGGGGAATTTCTCTTTTGACTCGCCAACCATGCCGGCTGAACTGCTGTTCACGGTTACCGCCGTTCCCGAGCCCGCAACGGGCGCCGTGGTGGTGGCCATCGCGGTCGTTTCATTTTCCCGGCGATGGAAGAGATCGTGTCGAAGCTCATCGATCCAGTAACGCCGCATCCGTGACCGCGCGCAAGCGGGTGCGCGCCAAGCCCTCAACCTTCAATCCCGCGATCGGCTCTTTGGTCTGCTGGTCGATGACCCGCAATCGCATGACACCGATATTCGCGGCGGGTCGAGTGGAGGCTGGCGCG
>JBEKXM010000590.1:0-3068 GCA_049512115.1 Tepidisphaeraceae bacterium
ATGGCCAGGGCTTCATTGCTTCCGATAACGATGGGGAAATTTCGCTCGCCGTCCACCTCCTTTAGGACGATGATTTGCGAGTCCTGCATCTCGCGGATGACGATCTGGTGGAGTTCCATCTGCACCGACATTGCCTGCAAGCTCCTGACGGCGGCTTCGTCTAACAATATGATCCGTCTTAAGTTTATGTCAACTGAAGGCCGGAAACCAGCGATTATCGACTAGAATGAAAGGATGGGCATGAAGTGGTTTTGGGGGATTTTGGTGGCCGTCGTCGTTACCGCCGGGGCGGCGACGGCGGCGTATCGCTATTTGCGGCCGGGGGTGGACGTGACGGAGGTGATCGAGGGGCCGGTGGTGGAGGCGTTTTACGCGACGGGGACGGTGTCGGCCGAGCATGAATACTCCGTGCGCAGCAACGTCGCGGGGATCATTCATCTTTCCGTGGACAAGGGGTGGAACGTGAAGCGCGGGCAGGTGCTGGGCGTGGTGGACAACGCGGACTTGCGGTTTGCGGTCGATCAGGCCAGGGCGGAACTGACGCGAAAGGAGAAATTGGCGGACGACGCGGCCTCGCCGGTGTTGCTCGAGCTGAGGGCGAAATTGCAGGCGAGCGGCGACCAGCTCCAGATCGCGTTGGACGACGAGAAGCGCGTGACCGCGCTCCTGGGGCATGGGGCGACATCCCAGAACGATCTGGATCAGTCGATGAACCGGGTTAAATCGCTGTGGAGCGACGTCGAATCGTACAAGAGTCAGATCGCCTCGCGCAAGTTGGATTTGGAGCGGGACGTGGAAGTGGCCAGGGCGGCGCTGGCCACGGCGCAATGGGAATTGGACCAGGCGACGATTCATAGCCCGATCGACGGGACGGTGCTGGATTGGCCGATTTCGGACGGCACGCGGGTGGCGGTGAACGATCACGTGTTGCAGTTGGCGGATGTTTCGGCGGGGCGGCTGGTGATGCGGGCGCAGGTGGACGAGGAGGACAAGAACCGGCTGAGGCCCCCCACCGCGACCGACCGGCAAGTCGTGAAGATGACGCTGTACGCATATCCCAACGAGATTTTGAGCGGGACGGTGGACAAGATTTACGACAAGGCGGACCCGGATCGGCGAACTTATGAAGTGGACGTGAAGTTCGACCGACCCGATCTTCGGCTGGCGGCGGGAATGACGGGGGAATTGAATTTCATCGTGGCGCATCGGGAGCAAGCGACGATCGTACCGACGCAGGCGGTGCAGGGCGGAGCGGTCATGGTGGTGCGCCACGGCAAGCTGGACAAGCCCGAGATCGTGACGGGGCTTAAGAGCGTCGAGCGGACGGAGATTGTTTCGGGTCTGGAGAAGGGCGACGTGGTGGTCATCAGCCCGACGCTGGATTTACAGCCGGGCCAGGCCGTGCGGACGCATTGGATCGATCCGCTCGTGGCGGCGGCGCTGAACGAGCCGAAAACCAGCGGTGATTCGTTCAAGGGGTTTCGCTGATGCGTTGGTATATCGCGGTGAGATATCTTCTGTCGCACAAGCGCCAGTCGCTGGTGTGCGTGGCGGGGGTGACGATCAGCGTGACGATATTCATCACCATGCTGGCGATGATGGAGGGGTTCAAGGACAAGTTCATCGTCGAGACGGTTGAATCGAGCGGCCACATCACGATTCACGATGAGCCGCGGGAAACGCGCACGAAGATCCTGGAGCTGGTTTACACCGATCCAAACGCGTTGCTGGCGGTGGACAGCGTGAAGCCGCGCGAAAACGTGAAGAAGATCAAGAACGCGGCGGGGCTGATGGCCCAGCTTCGTCACCTTCGGGGGATCGAGGCGGTGGCGCCGGAGGTGGACGGCGACGCCATCGCCACCTACGGGACCAAGACGATAACCGTGAGCCTTCTGGGCATCGAACCGGAGCAGCAATTGCGCGTGACCACCGTCGGAAAAGACGTGGTGGAGGGGAATTTCGATCGTCTGCGAACGACGGCGGACGGGGTGATCGTCGGCCGGGGCGTGGCGGACCTGCTGGGGGCGAAGCTCGACGACGAGATTACCCTGTCGAGCAATACCGGCGGTCGGACGACGGCGCGGGTCGTCGGAGTCTTCCAGACCGGCGTGACTCCCGTGGATTATTCGCGCGCTTACATGCTCATCAACAGTGCCCAGACCCTGCTGGACAAGAAAAACGTCATCAACGACATCATCGTCAGGACCGAGGATTATACCAAAGCGCAGGGTTATGCCGCCCAGATCGAGTCGATCGCGGGATACAAGACGGAAAGCTGGCAGGAAAGCAACGCGAATTTCCTGAAAATCTTCGCGATCCAGAGCATCATCACCTACATCATCACCGGGGCGCTGCTGGTGGTGGCGGCGTTCGGCGTGCTGAACATCCTCATCATGTCCGTCCTGGAACGGGTGAACGAAATCGCCATCCTGAAGTCCTTCGGCCTGTCCCGGGCGGATATCACGTGGATTTACGTTTTCCAGGGCGTCATGATCGGGCTGATCGGAACGGTCCTGGGCGAAGTGATCGGCAAGCTGGGAGTGGAAGGATTGCGGCGATTGCCGATCCAGGTGGAAGGGCTCATCAAATCCGAGGGATTGCTGATGAGCGAGAACCGTTGGATGTACGTCTGGGCATTTGTCAGTTCGATGGTGATCGTCTTGCTGGCGGCGGTGTACCCGGCGCGGAGGGCGGCGAAATACGATCCGGTGGAGGTGATCCGTGGCGCGCACTGAGGCGATGTTGGAAATGCCCCCGGCGCGGTCGGAACAAAGCCCGCCGCTGTTGGAAGCGCGGCACGTTCGGCGCGTGCTGGGGACGGGGGATGCGACCAATGAAGTCCTTTCCGGGGTGAACCTGATCGTTAGCCGGGGAGAATATGCCTGCATCGTCGGGGCCAGCGGATCGGGCAAGAGCACGTTGCTTTATCTTCTGGGCGGATTGGATCGGCCGACGCGGTTCGATGCGGCTGGGCGGCCGTTCGATCCGCCGAGCGAGGTGTTTATCGAGGGGCAGGATACGGCGGATCTGAGCGATACGCAGTTGGCGATGCTGCGGAACCGGATGGT
>JBEKXM010000591.1:0-3054 GCA_049512115.1 Tepidisphaeraceae bacterium
CTTCATCATCCGCGCGGTTTGCTGTGCATTGACCGCATAAGTCTCGGCGGGCACGCATCCAATCTGCCACGGACCGTCCATTTCGTTGCCGAGGCACCAGAGCTTGACGTTGTGCGGTTGTTTGTGGCCGTTGGCTATTCGCAGGTCGGCCCACTTGGAGCCGGATTCGAGATTGCAGTATTCAAGCCAGTTTCGCGCCTCTTCGGGCGTGCCGGTGCCGAGGTTGACGGCCATCATCGGCGTCCAATTCATGCGCCTCGCCAAGGGGATGAATTCATCCGGCCCAAATTCGTTGGGCTCCAGGCTTTGCCAGGCAAGATCGCGCACTCTGGGGCGCTTATTCTTCGGTCCGATGGCATCCTGCCAGTGATATCCGCTGACGAAGTTTCCCCCAGGATAGCGCATCGCGGTGAACTTCAGCCGCTTGAGCGCGTCGAGCACGTCTTTGCGGCAACCAGTCTCGTCGGCGTGCCTGCTTTGGGGTTCGTAGACGCCTTCATAGACGGCTCTACCGAGGTGCTCGAGAAACCCGCCGAAGATTCGCGGGTCGACGTCGTCAATCAGAAACGCCGTGTGGAGTTGGAGCGTGCTATTCAAGTGCGCCTTTCTATTCCCTTAATCCGGTTGAGGACATGCTTTCGATGATGTGCCGCTGGAAAATCGCGAACATCACGATCAGCGGCATGGTCGCCAGAACACTGGTGGCCAGGGTCAAGCCGTATACTGTGTAATAGGAGTTTTGATATAGCGCGATGCCGATCGGCAGCGTGTAATTTCGAATCGAATCGATGAAGACCAGGGGGGCCAGAAAATCGTTCCACGACCCGATGAACGTGAAGATTCCAAGCGTCGCCAGTGCTGGTGCGCTGAGCGGCAAGGCCACGTGAAGATAGACGCCAAGCGGCGAGCAGCCATCGATCGTCGCGGCTTCGTCGATGGAGGTTGGAATCGATTTCATAAAACTGGCAAGCATGAACACGCCAAACCCCCCCGCCGTCGCGGGGACGATCAAGGCCCATGGCGTGTCGAGCCAGTGAAACCAGCTCAAAATCAGGTAGACCGGCACGAGAAAGAGCTGCGCCGGGAGCATCATCGTCACGACAACGGCTCCGAGCATTTTTGCGCCGCCGCGCATCCGAAGGCGCGTCAGTGCGAACGCTGCCATCGAGGAAAATACGAGCACCAGGAATGTCACGGACGACGAGACGAAAATACTGTTCAAGAGCCAGCGTGCGAACGGGGCTTCCTCCGAATAATCGAGCACGTACCGGAAATTGCCGGTTGTCCAATGGCTCGGCACGATCGAGCGTGGGTTCAGCACCTCGGCTTCGGGCTTGAAGGAGGTCATGATCATCACAAAAAGCGGCGCGACGAGCAGCAGCGCGACCGCCCACATCACCCAACTCGTAATGCGAATCCGCGCCCTTCTCATTCCGATAATCTCCGCAGAAAGCGATATTGAATGAGAGAGAACCCGGCAATTATCAGGAATAGCAGCCAACTGATTGCGGCTCCATAACCCAGGCGATAGTTCATGAACGCGGTGTCGTAAATGAGCTGGACGACGCCGCGTGTGGCGAGCTCGGGGCCGCCGTTGGTGAGGAGCATCGATTGAGCGAACATCTGAAAGCCGCCGATGGTGTTCATTACCACCATGAAGAGCAGCACGGGCTTGAGCATCGGCAGCGTAACCTGCCAGAAGGAGTGCCAGGCGCTGGCGCCGTCAATGGCCGCGGCTTCGAGGATTTGCGCGGGGATCTGTTGCAGGCCCGTCAACAGCACCGCGGCTGATCCACCGACGGTCCACCAGAGCGTCATCAGGACGATGCTGGGCATCGCCATATTCGGACTCGAAAGCCAGGGGATCTTGGGAAGTCGGACCTCCCGAAGTAGATAGTTGAAGAGACCGAATTCCTCGTCGAAAAACCATTGCCACAGGACCGCCGTAACCGCGATGCTGAAGAGGCCCGGCAAGAAAAGCAGTGCACGGACCGACTTCCTTCCGCGCGACATGGCGTTCATGCCCAGCGCCAGCAGCATCGCGACGACAATCTGCGCGGGAATGATCATCGCGACGTAGCGAAATGTCGCACCGACAGCTTTCCAGAAGAAGGGGTCGTCAATCAGAGCCTCCTTGAAATTGCGCAGGCCGACAAATCGAATCGCGCGCTGCGTCGTCAGATCGTATTGGCAGAAGGCCAGGGCGAGCGAAACGACGAACGGCAACACGATGAAAACAAAAAAGACTGACCCGTAAGGCAGCAGAAAGACGTAGCCGACGAATTGCGCCCGGAGTTTTCTCGTCACGGTTGGCTCGCCTTCATTTCCTGCCGGTCGTGCGCGATAAACCGCTTGAAATCCTCGTTCGCCTGATGCAGCGCGGCGGCGGCGGTTGTTCGGCCGCGAATTGCCTTTTCAACCGCGACATTGATGTACAACTGTAGTTCGCTGATCAACGGCGTCTTTGGAGGATACATCACGTATCCAAGCTGCTTCGAGAAGGCATACTGCACCTGAAGTTTTTTGAACGCATCACTCTGGCGGGCGCGTTTCCGCGCCGGAACCTGCCCTGCGTCGGCCCAGGTAAGACTATGATCGGAGAGAAATCGGATAAATTGCTTCGCGGCTTCGCGATGCCGGGCATCCAGCCCTTTGCGGATGCACAGAATGTGTGAATCGGCGAGCGTTCCTGGATGCGGGCCGATCTGAGGCAGCGGCGCGCCGATGTAATCCAAACCGCTCAGTCGTTTGAGGTCGCCAACCATGTAAATCCCGTCGAACTCCATCGCGACGCGCTGCTGGCGAAAGCCCACCCACCCCTGCACCCCGCCTTCGGGCGACGGGGCGAGATGATATTTCAGATTCAAATCGGCGAGGAACTGCAGAGCGGCGACATTGCCGGGATCATCGACCGTGGGATTGCCTGATTCATCGAGGAAATGCCCGCCGAATTGGGGAACGAGCGCCATGAAGTTGTAGTTCCAGTCGCCGTAGCCGAAGCCCCAGATGTTCGATTGATCTCCTTCGCCTGTGAAATGCTCCAGGGCCTTGGCG
>JBEKXM010000592.1:0-3045 GCA_049512115.1 Tepidisphaeraceae bacterium
CATGCCCAAAACCCTTTCCCATTAAAACGACGTTCCACACACTTTCAACGCCTTTATTTTCCGCGTCAAGCCCCTAACGCGGGCTTAGCGCCGTCACCACGCAATCTGAACCTCGCCTAGCAGCCCGTGGCAAAAGTCGCGCGGGCATTGCTTGCGTCCTTGGGCAGGGCTCTTCGTTGTCGAGACTTGCTCGTATTTTAGTCAATACTGCTTCGTCTCGACGCCTCGATCCCGGCCCAATGCCGCGGCGCACTGCCTCGCGGGACTTTCGCCACGGGCTGCTACCCATGTTATCGCATTATTGCTGCCCATTTACCAGTCCAATTTTCCTGCTATCATTCCATCAGATTCGAGCGAATCAACAACTGAGACCCCCAAATAGGAGAAGTTCACGATGAATCAGTTGAACCGAAGGGAATTTGTCGCGGCGGTCGCTTGCGCCGCCTGCCTGTGCGGGCTGGGCGATGCCGCCAACCTGCTGGCCGATGAACCAACCACCGGTCCGAGCACTTTGGACGTCGGGCCAAAATCCGCTTACGCCACCGACGGCATCACCACCACGTGGATGAAGGTTCCCAACCGCATCGCGGTCATCCGCCACGATGGCAAAATCTACGCCTGCACCACCCTGTGCACCCACAAGGGCGGCACGATCAACCAGGCGCCCGATGGCGAAGGCTTCAAATGCCCCCGCCACGGAGCCCTCTACGACATCGAAGGCAACGTCACCAAAGGCCCCGCGAAAAAGCCCCTGATCCGCTATGCCGTCTCCGTGGACAATGGCGGCCACGTCATCGTGGACAAATCCACGTCGTTCACCCCGGAGCAATGGAATGACCCGGCGAGCTTCGTCAAGGTGGATTGAACCAAAAAGGGGACATTCAAGATTTCCTTGCTCGGGGCCGCCGCCCCTGAAATCTTGAATGTCCCCTTTAATTCCGCGGCTTGGGAATTCTCTCATGTCGACCAACGCCGAATCGTCCAGCGAATCCGCCTCTCCTCCGACCGACGCCAAATCCGGTCGCTCCGATGACGAAGAACTGATCGCCTGGCTGCGCGATCGCGACGCGTTTTGCCCTTTGTGCCAATACAACGTCCGCGGCCTTGCCTCGCCCCGGTGCCCGGAATGCGGGCAGAAGCTGCGGCTCACCGTCGCGCTGGTCGATCCATATCTTAAAGCCTGGATCGCGCTCATGGTGGCGGTCTGCGCCGGGGCCGGGATTGGAATGCTCTTTCTATATGCGCTGGCCCGGGAAGGCTGGCCCCGTGGCGGCGATGAATATGCGGCGGATGCTGCGATCCTCCTGCAAATACTGATGATCCCCACCGCCGCCGTGGTTCTCTTTTCTCGACGGAGGTTTCAACGGCTTTCGCGCCAAGCGCAATGGCTCATTGCCGCGATCGGCATCGTCCTGGTTTCGCTCAGTTATGTCCTGTTTCTGGCCGAAATGAGCTGAGGTTAAGGGGACATTCAAGATTTAGTCGCCTGGGGTGACGGCGGCGGAAATCTTGAACGTCCCCTGTTTCGTTTCTGTCAAGTCGGAAAAGTATGGAGATGCCGGTTCCATGATTCCAATGGGACGCCGCGTGGGCGGTCGAGCGTAGCGAGACTGCCCACGCGGCGTCCCATTTCGTGCCCACTGCTCGTCTGCCAGTGCTCTTCTTGCGTTTCGAATCGCACGATCTCTCGGCCCTGGACGCAGCGCCCCGGCGTAACTCCAACCTGTTTCTCTGAATGTCGCCGCGGCTTCCGCCCCAGCGCATCGAATCGGCTACATCGGAGATTTCACCGGGCAGCCCCGTCGCGATCCCTCGGAACTTTATTCGACGGTCCTGAGCGGAAGGCCAAGCCTTTCGCGCATAGGCCGCAAAGGGGACGTCGTGGAAGGTGATCGGACAGGGCCGAAAAAATCATGCCTCATCGAACGCGGTCATTTCATATTGCGACCTCCGTCGTTGCACCGGGACGCCGCGAGCCCGGAAACAGTCGATTCGGCTCGAACACTTCTCCCTGGCCCACGTGCCAGGCGGCCAGCGCCAAACGCCGCATCACGGCCACCGCCGCCTTGTCGCCGCGCCCGCCGTCCCGTTGTTTTTTCTTTTCGATCCATCGTTTCACCGACGGCTCTCTCATCCATCGCAGCGCTGAAAAGTACAACCATTTGCGGGTCAGGCGCTGGCCCCGCTTGCTGAGGCCCAGCTTCCCTTTGTGCATCCCGCTGGATCGCTCCTTGAGATTCAATCCCATCGCTTTGCGGTACGCCGCGGCGCTGCCGTAGTTGCCGGCATCGCCCAGGCACATCCACAACACGCACGCCGTCACCAAACCCACCGCGGCGGATTGCGCCTGGATCGTCTTATTCGCCCGGGTCAGCTTCTTCAACTCGCGCTGGCAGGACTGGATCCGCCGGCGTTGCTTGAGGATCGCCCAGGCGATCTCCCTCATCTCGCGCACCGCCCAGGGATTCATGCGCACTCCGATGCTCCTCCGCGCCGATTCGACGACTTGCGCGATCTTTTGCGGCATCAGGTAATGACCGCCGAACTTCGCCATCTGCTCCGGGGCTTGCGGGTCGGCGGCCAGTGTCCGCGGATCGCCCCAATGCCGCAGGGCCCGCGGCAACGTCGCTCCGGACTGCTTGAGCAGCCCGCCCGCCTCCGGCCAGTGCCGCGCCAACAGCGATTCCAACTTCCCGCTCCATACCTGCTTGATCCGCTGCGACGCATCCAGCTTCCGAACCCAGTAGCCAATCGCCTGATCCTGATCCGACCGATCGCTCCATCTCCAGTCCTTGGCATGACCCGAGAGGCACAGCGTCCCGATGATGGCCGCGTCCTTTCCATCATGCTGACTGGGCACACCATCGAACGTCTCGCTATGGTCCTTCACCGCCTTGGTGCTGACCCGGCGGACCTCGATGCCGCCGTCGGACAACGCCTGACGCAACGGATCTCCATAGGTTCCTGACGATTCCATCGCCACGACCAGCGGGCAACGCCTCTTCAGTTCGATCAGCTTCGCCACCAGCAGCCTCACCTCGGCGG
>JBEKXM010000593.1:0-3038 GCA_049512115.1 Tepidisphaeraceae bacterium
ACCATCGGCCCGAATCTCGCGAACAGGAATGAATCTCTCGTTGGAGCGGCACTTGCTATCGGCAATGCCGAGATGTGATGTAACCAGGCTAGTTCTGCCGACAAGCGATTCCCTGCGGGTGATTCGAATCGATCTATTTCATTTTCCTGTCTCCGTCTCGCGGTTCAGCTTTCCCTCTGCTCGGGAGCACGTGGGCGGAATGCTATGGCGCACTCGCCAAGGGGGTGCATCTCGCATCAAGCCTCCGCCGGTCGGCCGGCTGAGCGACCCACCCGAGGCCAAGGTCGCAAGCATTGAGGAGCGGCTCCGGTGGATTCTCACGCCGCCTATCAATCAACTTGTGGGTGACCTATCGGTTCCCGATTCGCCATTCCCATTTCAGTTGCAGGGGATCCATTGGCTCATGCAGCGTCAGCACGCGCTTCTCGCGGATGAGATGGGGCTTGGCAAAACTATGCAGGCGATTCTCGCGGCCAGGTTGTTGTGGAGGGAAAGACGCATCGAAAACATTCTGGTCGTTTGCCCGAAGAGTCTAATCGGGAATTGGAAAAGGGAGATTGCGAAGTGGTGGCCCGACGCGCTGGCCCACCTATATGAGCCTGGGGAAGACAAGCGCTGGTTTTTGCGCCTTGCAACGTCCAACGTCCTGATCAAATTGGTCAACTACGAAGTGCTGGCGAGAGAAAAGGAATGGCTGCAAGAAAATTTGGTTGAGCACGATTTGATAATCATAGATGAAGCCCAGCGCATAAAAAGCGCCAGCTCGAAGACGGCGATTGCCGTAAAGTGCCTGGAAGGTAAGCGCAATTGGGCGCTTACAGGAACGCCGTTGGAGAATCGAATCGATGATCTGATTTCAATCATGGAATTTGTTCATCCGGGGGCCGTTTCCGGCCTCAATCCCGACCTCCCCGGCGGGTCGGAGCGCGTCCGCAAAGCGGTAAAGCCGTATATCCTGCGACGTCGTTTGGACGACCAGGAAGTTAGCATGCAACTTCCGGAAAAGATCGAACAAGATTTGGAAGTGGATCTGACAGAGGAGCAGCGAGATGAATACGATCACGTCGAACGGGAGCGTGTGATGCAGCTAAACGCTGAGGGTGACACCGTCACTGTGCAGCACGTTTTTGCGCTGATTCGTGCTCTTGTGCAAATCTGCAATTTCGACCGTATTAGCGGTAAGAGTGCTAAACTAGATTACCTGTTGGAGGCTTTCGAGCATATTGAGGAGACGGGGAAAAAAGCCCTTGTGTTTTCCCAATTTGTCTCGGACGACTTTGGACTAAAAAGGATGGCACGTGGCCTGGAGGACGCTTCCTATCGCGTAATGGAGTTGCACGGAGAGATTCCGCCGCGAAAGCGCGATGAGGTAATCGCCCGGTTCAATGAAAGTCCCGCGGAACGCGCGCTGCTTGTTAATTACGCAGTTGGGGGAGTTGGTTTGAATCTGCAGGCTGCGTCATACGTGTTTTTGTTCGACCGCTGGTGGAATCCGGCGGTTGAGGACCAAGCTGTCAAACGCGCCCACCGGTATGGACAGAAGAATCCAGTGATCGTTCGACGATTCTACTGCAAGAACACGATTGAAGAGCGCATACTTGACGTTCTGCGCAAGAAACGCCGCCTTTTCCGCGAAGTCATTGACGAGGACCGGCCTCATGAAGCAATGGGTTTGACGGAAGAGGAGCTTTTCAAATTATTCGACCTTAAGGTTCGCCCTCGCCGCGCGGGGGCAATCCCGGGAAGGCCACAATTGCGGATCGGAAACCTCAGTCCGGAGGAGTTCGAAAAGCTGGTTGCTGACTTATATCGGGCCCAGGAGTACGACCGGGTAGATCACATGGGAGGCAGCGGTGATGGAGGGATCGACGTTCTCGCGGAGCGCTCGACGCCTTCGGGCCTTGAACGAATTGTGATTCAGTGTAAGCACATGTCCTCCCCGATTGGGCCGGAAATTGTGCGTAGCCACTGGGGCGTGGTCACCAGCGACTCAAGTTTTACGGCGGGCGTTATAGTCGCCAGTTCAACCTTTTCACGTGATGCAACGGCATTTGCGCGCGACAAACGGCTGGAATTGATCGATCGTCAGCGGTTGAAGGAACTGCTTAGGCAGTACAGGGTCGCGGATGTTACGGACTAGAACTGCGACCTTTCGGCGTTTCGCCTTGGAGGCACTTCAGTAGGATATTGAACGCCCATGTCACTGCCGGCTCCTCAACCTCCGCAGCTTAGTGCGGAGAACCTGCGCGAGTTGCAGGCGGCGCGGAAATCGCTGGGCAAAATCCGGCGGGCTGTCCGGACGGCGCGGTTTGAAGGGTATAGCGTTGCGATCTGCGGGGGGCTGACGGCTTTGATGAACACCGACAGCATTGTCTACATGCTCGCCGGGACGGTGCTGGCGGGAATCGGGGTCGTGGAGATCGTCGGGGCGGGCCGGCTTCGCCGGCTCGAGGTCGGAGCGGTCCGCATGCTCGCCATCAACCAGTTGTCGCTGGCGGTGCTGATCCTTCTGTACGCGTTGTGGAACCTGCACGCGGAAGTCGCGCATCCCGTTTTGGATTTTCCCGATCTCAGCCCGTCTGACGCGAAGCTGCTTGGACAAATGGATTCTTCGGTTCTCGGAATCACGCACGAAGCGATGTTGTTGCTATATGGATCGCTGATCGCCGCGGCGGCGGTGGAGGCGGGGATGGCGTGGTATTACCATTCGCGCGGCGGGCATCTGCGAGAGTATCTGGCAAAGACGCCGCCGTGGATCATCACCATGCAAAAGGCGGGGATTTCGGTTTAGGCGTCATAGACAGATTACCGCGAAGGAGCACAGCGCGAGCTCCGCCCGCAATCCAAAGAATTTTACCGCGAAGAAACTATGAAGCCGAGCCTTTCTCGGGGACGTTGAAAACGGGGATTAAAATTCCCGGTTGAATACGAGCTGGCCGCGTGGGCCGCTCAAACGTCACTTTTTGAGAAAGGACTCGGCCATGAGGATTCTGGCATTGGATCTGGGTAAAAACAAGAGTGTTTTTGTGGATTACACC
>JBEKXM010000594.1:0-3034 GCA_049512115.1 Tepidisphaeraceae bacterium
ACGAACTGGTGGTGACGGCGACGGGCGCGAACGATTCGATCTCCATCTTTGAAAGCGGCTCGACGTTCACCATCAACGCGGACGGGCAAACCTACACCGATGCGGCGCTGTCCGGAGGTCTGTTCGTCTACGCGCGCGGCGGGACGGACGCGGTCAATATCGACAAGTCCGTGAACTGCCAGACGACGTTGGAAACCATCGACGGCGCATTGACGACGATCACCAGCGCGGGCACGGACGTCATCGCCTGGATCGACTCCACGGACAAATATTCCGGCACGGGCACGGTGCATGATGTCGCCAGCTTCGCCGGCGGAGTGAGCAAAGCGGCGGGCACGGCCCTGGCCAACCCCAAGGACGCGGGAAAGACCGTGACGGTGAACGCATCTCTGTTCGGGACCGGCCCCGTGGCCGGGGATGTCAACCAGGGCGAGGTGGGCGACTGCTATTTCCTGTCGTCCCTGGCGGCGTTCGCGGGGCAGAATCCCAATGTCCTGGTGCAATCGGCCGTGGATATGGGCGACGGGACCTATACCGTGCAGTTCATCTCCAACGGTAAACCCACGTTCGTGCGCGTATCCAACGCCTTCTCAGCCGGGCCATTCGAGGGATTGATGTATGCCCATCCGGGCACGGACGGCTCGATCTGGGCCATGGTGATCGAAAAGGCCTTCGCCTACTTCCGAACCGGCGCCAACACATTCGCCTCCATCAACAGCGGCTGGATGGGCGAGGCCTACAGCGATTTCGGCGTGAACTCCACGTCCTTCGTGCCGAGCAGCTACACGGCCACGACGCTGTTCAACCTGCTGTCCGCCGATCTGTCCGCCGGCAAGGAAGTGACCCTGGGCACCTACAGTTCGCCGCCGAACCTTGTCGGCGGTCACGCATACACGCTGGTCAGCGCGTACAAGGACTCCAAAGGCGTAACGTACTACGTCGTCCGCAACCCCTGGGGCGTCTCCGGCGATTCGCTGGAAAACAGCCAGGGCTACGCCACGCTGACCTTCGCGCAGTTCGTCGCCAACTACGCCGATGGGTGCGCGTCGGTCTGAGACCCGACTCCATCGGAGTGAACGCACACCACCCTCTCGCCCTCTCCCCGGAAAACCCGGGGAGAGGGCCGGGGCACGAGATCGCGCGATGCTGCCGAGATGAATCAAATAATTCCCGTCAAGCAGCAGTCGATTGCTCGACCTGTGCGATACTTCGCAAGGGGATGTATCGGTTGTCCTCGAGGATCGGCGCCCTGTCTCTCTTGATCGTGAAGACCTGAAGCGTGGCGCCAAGAATCAGGACGCAGCCGGGGTCCGCTATTTCCACGATCTCGCCGCTGTGCAGATGCAGCCGTAGAGGAACGAACGGACTCCGCACAAGAAGCTCCCTGAATTGATCGGGCGTCAACCCGTCCTGCGTTTTCATATCTCATCTCGAGGCGATCATTCGCTTGAAGTATAGCGCGACCAATGCAATCGCCACCATCAAAACCAGGATCGTCACAAGTGTCCTGAGCCATGGCCAGGGGGTCTTACTCTTATACTCCCAAATTGCCGTAATGAGCCCGGCCAATGCGATAAAGCCGCAAACTAAACGCGAATTCAGGGGAGATTACGCTTTCGCCTCTTAATACATATTTGCAGGCATCAAAGACAATTAGCGCCGCAACGAAGAAGGTTGATCTAACGATGGCTCGCCCGTGCATTTCACAATTCCTCACTATGCCTGGCGCATCCGGCTAAAATCATGCATGTCCCCTTTCTACGTTCGGAAACAGCGGCTGCGCTTCGCCGAGTTTGGCGCCGGCCGCCGGGGGATTGGCGTGGAGCCAATCCAGGGTCTTGCCGGCGACGTCGATTTTCAATTGCGACAATCCCTCCGCCGCCTTCTGCGGCAGGATCGGGAGCAGGCCGACCAAGCAGCGGTAAATCGAGATCGCCGCGACGTTCAGCACCGTGTTTAGCCGGGTCGCTTGCGACGCGTCCCGTTTCAGTTTGAACGGTTCGGTGGCATCGATATAGCCGTTGGTCAGCCTGGCCAATTGCACCGGCAATTCGGCGCACTGTTGGAGGTCGATGTGGCCGTAGGCGGCCGCGAGCTGCGCGGGCAATTGCTCGGCCTGCGCCAGAAGGTCGGAATCGATTTTTTCCAGTTCGCCCGGCGCCGGTAAAACGCCCTCGCGATAGAGGTGGATCATTTTGATAATGCGGTTCAGGCAGTTGCCGACGACGTTTTTCAGCTCGTTGAAGGATTTGAGGAAATCGGCGTCCGTCCAATCGAGGTCGCTTCCGAAGGGAGCGGCCCGCAGCAGATAATATCGCAGCGCGTCCAGCGAATAGGTGCCGATCACTTGTCGAAGCTTCGTCAGGTCGATGAAATTGCCGAGCGATTTGCTCATCTTCTTTCCCGCGCTGGTCCACCAGCCGTGGGCGAAAACCTTCTTCGGCAACCCAACGCCCAGCGACAGCAGCATGGCCGGCCAGTAAACCGTATGGAACCAGAGGATTTCCTTGCCGATGATTTGCACGTCGGCCGGCCAGAACTTTTTGAACAGCGATTCATCCGCGGATGTGTATCCCAGCGCGGTGATGTAATTGCTCAGCGCGTCGATCCAAACATAAACGACGTGGTCGGGATCGTGCGGGAGAGGGATGCCCCACTTGAGCGTGGCCCGGCTGATGGACAGATCGTCCACCCCCCGCTTCAATTTGCTGAGCACTTCGTTGCGCCGCGCCGGCGGCTGGATGAAATCGGGGTTGTATTCGACGTATTGCTGAACGCGCGGGGCGTATTTCTTCAGCCGGAAGAAATAACTCTTTTCCGAATATCGCGTCAGCGGCCGGCCGCTGATGGCCGATTTGTATTCCCGCGATTTCGCCTCGGTTTCGGTGACGAATTCCTCCTGCCCCTCGTCGTACCAGCCTTCGTAGCTGCCGAGATAGATGTCGTCGTTGGCGAGCAATCGGCGGACGATCTCCTGAACGGCGGATTTGTGCCGCTCTTGCGTCGTGCGGATGAAGTCGTCGTGGGTGATCCC
>JBEKXM010000595.1:0-3034 GCA_049512115.1 Tepidisphaeraceae bacterium
CGGCGAATGCGTCGGCTGGCAATACGACACGACATCCCCCCCGCAGGTGATCAGGTGGATCGGCGGCAAACAAATATCGCTCGATCGAATGAGGTTTGCCTGAGGGGGACGCCCTTGCCCGTACTCCGGCGGAGTACCTCAAGAGCTTCTGAAGGATAAATCCGGCGTTAAGATTACGATTGTCGCCGCCATTAACGGGTTCGGCACGGTAAGCGGCCAGGCCGACTTGGCGCGGTGAATGGCCGCGCGCATTGCGGCAAAAGGAGTGGCGGAAGATTTGAAATGAATGGAGGCAACCCGTGATTAAGACATTACCCGTCGCGATTGTTCTGGCGGCCGCGGCGTTTGTGTGGCGAGCGGCCATGGCGGACGCGCCGACGACCGCGCCGGCGGCATCGGCGGGCGGTTCGGTCACGATGCAATGGCGCCAGCCCGTTCCCGCACAGCCTGATGTGAAGGGCCGCTCAATCATCGGGCGCGTGGTCAAGCCCGACAGCGCCAAGCCCTCCTGGGAATGTCGAGGCTATCTGGCGGGCCAGAGTACGCCGGCTGCGCCCCCCGCCGAGTTATTGGCCGCCGGCAAAAGGTTGCAGCAGACCATGGCCGACCCGAAAATATCGCCCCAACTAAAGCAAGAGTGGCTGGCGCAGTGGAGCGGTACCCCCGAGGGACAGGCCTACCAGACCGCATTAAATGCTTACGAGCAGAGCACGAACCAGACCAGTCAGCCGCTGATGCTTTCCATTGCCGCCGACGGTTCCTTCCGCGCCGATGATGTACAGCCGGGCAATTACCTATTGATCATCTACCAGATTCAAACTCCCGAAGCCGGTGGCTCGGCTCAGATTTACGCCATGATCCAGCGTCAAATCACGGTATCCGGCCGCGGCGATGATCCGATGGATCTTGGCCAACTCAAGCTTGCCCTATCCAACCCCCCGGCCGGCGTGGCTAAAGCGCCGGTGATTTCCTTGGACGCGAAAACGCTGGATGGAAAAACTTTCAAATTGGCCGATCATCGCGGCGCGTACGTGCTCGTGGATTTGTGGGCGACCTGGACCCCGCTGAGCGACACGCGGATGTCCGCTCTCAATGATGTTTTCGCGGCGTTCGGGCAGGATAAGAAATTCGTCATGATCGGCCTTGGCGCCGGCGACTCCGTGCAAGACGTAACGCATTTCGCCCAACAGCACGCGATGCCGTGGATGCAGGCCCGCTTGGACGAACCGGCGGCCCAGTCGATTGCCGAGATGCTGGGCGTGAATTCGCTGCCGGCGGTGGTCCTGATCGGCCCCGACGGCAAAGTGATGGCGGCCGGCCTGCGCGGCCCGGGAATCAAGGCCGTCGTGCAAGAAGCGTTGAATGCTCCATGAAGACAATGCGTAACGGCTCAAACCGTGCGAAAGGACGGTGTTTTATGCAAGGGACTGTTCGATGGACTGGGCGAGCCATGTTGCTCGTGCTGGCGGGCGCCTTGGCGGCGCGTGCCGGCCCGCCGGGCGAAAGTGTTTCGGCGCCGCTCAAATCCGTGCCGTTGGACTCCGGCAACTCGGTGGTCTCCAAGACCGATGTCGCTGCCGCCCAACCCCGTATTCTCGATGATTTCCTCATCCCCAGCCTGGAAGTGCAGTTCAGCCCCGTGGTCAAGGAATATGGTCTGACAATCGCCGGGCAAAAGGTGGCGATCGTCTCAACGGACGATGGCTTCATAGTCAAAGGCGATAGCGGCCAGACCGCCTTGCATAAAAACGGCGTCGGACTTGCCACCATCGCCCTGCCCATCCCCAGCGCACAGAAGTATTTCCTCGCCTTCCCCTACGGGTATAGCTCCGCGGAACGCGGGTTGCTCATGGTGCGCGGCGGCGGGACCGTCCAATGCCAGATCGACGGCCAGACCGTCATGTTTTATGACGACAATCTCGATGGCCGCTACGCTCTGGCGGACGATTCCTTCCGCGTGGGCTGCGCCGATGCCCCCATCGACGTCTTTGCCCCGCTGTCCGAGTTCTTTTCCACCGGCCGGTCGATTTATCAGATCGACAGCCTCGCCGAAGATGGCACGGCGCTGCAATACTCGTCTTACCGTGGCGCCACGGGCAAGCTGTCCATCGCCGGCCCGTCCTCCTCGGATTGGGCAATGGTGGTGGCCCTGGCCAACAGCAACGGGCAGATGAATTTGGTGAGCGAAGCCGGCGGCTCATCGGCCGATTCCCTGGCGGTGATCCCCGGCCAATACAAGCTGCTCTACGGCGGCGTGTTTGCCAAAAAGACCGGCACTTTGATCGCGCTGGTCGCGCCGGGTTCACTCCCCGCTGTGGAGGTTGCGGCCGACCAGACGCAAACCGTCCAATTGGGCGGCTCGCTCCATCTGGAGTTCACCGTCAATACACCAGCCGCCGACCAAATCGGCATCCAACCCGCCTCTATCCACGTGAAAGGAAAGGCCGGCGAGGAATATACCGCCGTTAATTTCGACCGATCCAAACCTCCCGAGGTGTTCATCTCGCGCGGCGGCGCCAAGGTGTCGCTGGGCAAGATGACATTTACGTGAGGGGGTCTTTGCCCGTACTCCGGCGGAGTACCAAAGATTGAAGGCAATGGCCAGGCGAAGATCATCATCTCGGCGACGCTGCAAGGGCTCGGCCCCATCGAGGGCGAAGCGCCTTACACGCCGTGATGATCCACCCAGGGATGCACCCGGCACGGAGAAACTCCACCCGTTTCCCCGTGCCTCTTTATTGCGCTTCTCTTCTCGGGCAAAAATTAACCGCGAAGGCGCCAAGAGCGCGAAGTTGCGCGAAGAAATACCAATCTGAATTCGCGCAACTTCGCGTCCTTCGCGTCTTCGCGGTAATCTTCACCGGACGGCTACGGAGTTCACATGACCTCGATTCAACTGGAAAAGCGGCGGCGGGTGATGCGGCGGTCGATGGCCCTGGGCCATTGCATCTGCGATCCGCATCAGCCCTGCCCCTGCGACGTGTTCAAGGACGAGGGATACTGTCAGTGCGCCGGCGAACCGCCTCCCCCGACG
>JBEKXM010000596.1:0-3023 GCA_049512115.1 Tepidisphaeraceae bacterium
ATATTTGAAAAAGATCGGCGGGCGATATTCTTCGGAATGGTTTTGGGCGAAGATTTTGCACTGTGCGCGGACTCAGCCGGCGGTGTTCAACGCGGCGCATACCTGGGTGGAGATCGCGGATTGGATTCCGGCGATGCTGACGGGAACGACGGATGCGGGGAAAATCCGGCGGGGGGTTTGCGCGGCGGGGCATAAGGCGATGTACAACGCGGAATGGGGCGGATACCCCGACGAGGCGTTTCTTTCGATGCTGAATCCGGGGCTGGTGCGGCTGCGGCGCACGTTGCCGGCGAAATGCGAAACCGTCGCGGCCGCGGCCGGCGGGCTGAGCGCCCAATGGGCGGGCAAGCTGAATCTTCCCGCGGGAATCCCGGTGGCGGTTGGGGCGTTTGACGCGCATCTGGGCGCGGTCGGCGCGGGGATCTGCGAGGGTACGCTGGTCAAAATCATGGGGACGTCGACTTGCGACATCATGGTCTGTCCGCTGTCGCGGCCGATCGCGGATGTGCCGGGCCTGTGCGGGATCGTGCCGGAGTCGGTGTTGCCGGGATATTATGGGCTGGAAGCCGGCCAGTCGGCGGTGGGGGACATTTTCAACTGGTGGGTCAGCAAGATCGAGCCGGGCGGGAAGGAATCGGGATCGCACCAGGCTCTGACGAACGGCGCGGAGGCGCTGCGGCCGGGGGCAAGCGGGCTGCTGGCGCTGGATTGGCTCAACGGCAATCGGACGATCCTGGTCGATCAGCGGCTGAGCGGGATGGTGGTGGGGCTGACGCTGCACACGTCGCCGGCGGAAATCTATCGCGCGCTGATCGAATCGACGGCCATGGGCGCCCGGGTGATCATGGAGCGATTGGAGGAATACGGCGTGGCGGTGCGCCGGGTGGTCAACTGCGGGGGGATCGCGGCGCGCAATCCGCTGGTGATGCAGATTTACGCCGACGTGATGAACCGCCCCCTGGCGGTGTCGCGAAGCCTGCAAACCTGCGCGTTGGGCTCGGCGATCGCGGCGTGCGTCGTCGCGGGCCGGGAGCGGGGCGGGTACGAGAAATTCGAGCAGGCCGTCAGCGCCATGACCGGCGTGCAACAGCGGCTGTTCACCCCGAATCCCGCCAGCGTGGCGGTGTACGAGCGGCTTCATCGGCTGTATCGGCGTCTGCACGATTCGTTCGGCGTGGCGGGGCACACGGCGGACTTGTCGGACGTGATGAAGGAACTGCTGGCGATCCGCGACAGGGCATTGGGCGTCGTGTGAAATTGGGTGCGTGACATCTTCTGCAATGATCCTCTTTCCCTCCCCCGGAGTACCAGGGGAGGGGAAGAAGTTGCAGAATCTGTCACGCATCGTGTCAAATGGGTTGAGCGCGAAATTATTTGACAGGGAATTCGAATGTCCACCGCATCGAGCGATCCATCGTTAAGGGGTCTGGAACTCTGGTATCTCACCGGGAGCCAGCATCTGTATGGCCCGGAATCCCTGAAGCAGGTGGCTGGCGATGCCCAGGCGGTGGTCCGAGCGCTGAACGACGGCAAGCGGCTGCCGGTGCGGCTGGTGTCCAAGGGCGTGCTGACCACGCCGGAGGAAATCCGCGCCGTCTGCATCGAGGCCAACTCATCGCCGCAGTGCATCGGCGTGGTGCTCTGGATGCACACGTTTTCGCCGTCGAAGATGTGGATCGGCGGGCTGAAATTGTTGCGCAAGCCGGTGCTCCATTTGCACACGCAATTCAATCGCGATTTGCCGTGGCAGACGATCGACATGGATTTCATGAACCTGAACCAGTCGGCGCACGGCGACCGGGAAGCGGGATTCATCCACGCGCGGTTGCGGCTGAGCCGCAAGGTGGTGGTCGGGCATTGGTCGGACCCGGAAGTGCAGCAACGGCTGGCGGCGTGGTCGCGGGCGGCGGCGGGGTGGCACGATCTGCAAGGGGCGCGATTTGCCCGTTTCGGCGACAACATGCGCTATGTCGCCGTCACCGACGGCGACAAAGTCGCGGCCGAGGTCCGGTTCGGGTTTTCCGTGAATGGCTACGGCGTCGGCGATCTGGTGAGATACGTCAACGAAGTCAGCGACTCGGCCGTGGCATCGCTCTGCAAGGAATACGAAGCTCGATACGCGGTGGCGGCCGAGTTGCGAGCGGGCGGGGCGCGCCATGAATCGCTTCAGGATGGGGCGCGAATCGAGTTGGGAATCCGCGCTTTCCTGGAAAACGGCGGATTCAAGGGATTCACCACGACGTTCGAGGATTTGCACGGCCTGAAGCAATTGCCGGGGCTGGCGGTCCAGCGGCTGATGGCGGATGGATACGGATTCGGCGCCGAGGGGGATTGGAAAACCTGCGCGCTGCTTCGCGCGACGAAAGTGATGGCGAGCGGCCTGGGCGGCGGGCAGGCGAAGCCTCCCGGCGGGACGTCGTTCATGGAAGATTATACCTACCATCTCGATCCGGCCGGCCCGCTGGTGCTCGGTTCGCACATGCTGGAAATATGCCAGTCCATCGCGGCGGACAAACCGTCGCTGGAAATCCATCCGCTGGGGATCGGCGGCAAGGCCGATCCGGTCCGGCTGGTGTTTGATGCGCCGCCGGGTCCGGCCATCAACGCATCGCTGATCGACTTGGGCAATCGCTTTCGGCTGGTGGTGAACGAGGTGGACGTGATCGCGCCGCCGCATCCGCTGCCCAAGCTGCCGGTGGCTCGGGCGGTGTGGAAATGCCGGCCGGATTTCAAGACGGCGGTCGCCGCGTGGATTTACGCGGGCGGCGCGCACCACACGGCGTTCAGCTATGCGGTCGATGCGGAGCATTTGCAATGTTTCGCCGATATCGCGGGCGTGGAATTGGTCCGCATCGATGGCCACACCCAGTTGCCGGCATTCCTGCAATCCCTGCGGGCGGATGAATTGTATTACCATCTGGCGCAAGGATTGGGGCAACTATGAAAAGCCTTACCGCGAAGGCGCGAAGAGCGCGAAGTTGCGCGAAGAAAGATTGATATTTCTTCGCGCAACTTCGCGTCTT